>CAMYWI010000124.1 GCA_947302675.1 uncultured Selenomonadales bacterium
GTTGTAAATTTCTGACAGTTGGAGGGGGCTTTTTAATGATAGGCAGTAACAAACCGATTTACGTCATCGGTCACCGCAATCCGGACACTGATTCGATTTGCTCGGCAATCGGCTATTCGCACCTCAAGCAAGCGTTGGGGATTAATGCCGTGCCCGCGCGTTGCGGCAAGATTAACAACGAGACCAAGTACGCGCTGGAATACTTCAAGGTTGCTCAGCCGCTCTTGTTGACCGATTTGTATCCGCGCGTGAAAGACGTTGCGCTTGAGTGCAAAACCGTCGTTCGTCAACATGACACGCTCCGCCATTTGGGCGAAGTCATGCGCAAAACCGAATCGCAGTCCGTGCCCGTTACCGATTCTAACGGCGACCTCGTCGGTATCGTCACCGTCAGCGACCTCGCCAAACGCTATTTCCTTGAACTCGGTCTTCAAAGTCTTGTTGACCTGCGCGTCCGCTATCGCAACATCATTCAAGCGACGGAGGCTAAAGTTTTGGTTGCTGGCGACGAAAACGACCTTATCGAAGGTAACATCGTTATCGCGTCGGGTAGCGCGTTCTCCACGATTAGTATCCTCAACAAAAAAGATATCGTTATCGTCGGCGACAGGAGCGCGGAAACTTTAAAGAAATTCCTCGAATGCGGCATTGCGTGTCTTGTCGTGACGCAGAACAGCCGCATTGACGCCGAGATTTTGGAAGAGGCTCAAAAGCGCGGCGTCTTTATTTTGTTGACGCCCTACGACGCCTACACAATCGGGCGTTTAATCAATCAGTGCGTGCCGATTCGCCGTATCATGAAAGAAAATCCCGTCTGTTTCCGCCCAATGGATCTTTTGAGCGACATTAAGGGCGTTATGGACGAACATCGCTATCGCAATTATCCCGTCGTCGAAAATGGCAAGCTCGTCGGCTTGGTGAGCGCGGATGAAATTATGCTCCCCGAACGCGAGAAAGTTATCCTCGTCGACCACAACGAGCGCGGACAGGCGATTGAGGGTATTGAAGACGCTAAGATTGTCGAGATTATCGACCACCACAGACTCGGCGGCGTCCAAACCTCCGAGCCGATTTTCATTCACCAAGAACCCGTCGGCTGTACCTGCACTATCGTCGCGAACATGCACTGGGATAACGACGTTGAAATCCCGCCGTCAATCGCGGGTCTTCTCTTGAGCGCGATTATCTCTGATACTGTCCTGTTCAAATCGCCGACCTGCACGCCCAAAGACAAGAAGACCGCCGAGAAACTCGCCGACATCGCGGGCGTCAACCTCAAGGAATACGGCTTGGCTATGCTCCGCGCCGGCGCGGGTATCGGCGACAAAACTCCAGCCGAAATCGTCAAGAACGACCTCAAGGAATTCAAAATTGGCGATTACCGCGTGATAATCTCGCAAATATCCGTTATGGACATCAGCGAGATTTTAGAAATCGAAAATCCACTTATCGAAGCAATGAAGAAAAATTGTGAGCAGGAATCGGCGGACTTGGATTTGCTCATGGCTACGGACATCCTCGAAGAGTCCACATATTTATTCTATTGCGGAGCCCCTCGTACACTCATCGCGGAAGCTTTCCGCAAAGATACGAGCGGCAATTATATATACCTCCCCGGAGTAATGAGCAGGAAGAAGCAAGTGGTGCCGCCGCTCTCGGAAAGTGTTAATCGCATTAGCCAAGAGTAATTTTTCAAGCGTATAAAAAATTTTCCCTCAACCTGCGCGGGCGAGGGATTTTTTTATTATCTTTGTTGCAGAAAAGCTCTGTCTGTGCTATGATTGGTTCGTAACAAACACCACATAGCAAAGCGCAGAGCTTTTCCGTTTCTCGAATTCTAACACGCTCCGCGCCTTGCTGTCAAGAAAGGCGGCTTGATATTATGGAAGTATTCGGAGTGGTTTACGCGCTGATTGACGGCACGAGCGACTTCGAGTACGTCGGGCAGACGACGCGCTCGCTCGAAGTGAGATTCAAGGAACATGCAAAATCAGATTCTTGTGTCGGCAAAGCAATTCAGGATCACGGTGAAATGTTTCTTAAAGTTATTTTGAAAGTCTGCTATAGCAGAAAAGAATTGGATTTTTGGGAATGCCATTTGATTCTTTCACGTGATACCAAATTTCCAAACGGTTATAATCGCACGGATGGCGGTGAAGGAACTGCCGGTTTGGAATTCACGCCCGAACGTCGCGCTCATCTTTCGGCGGCACTCAGTGGCGAAAATAATGGTTTCTTCGGCAAACATCGCACGAATGAATTTTGCATCAAACGTTCGGTATTGTATTGTGGCGATACTCCCTACAAAAACTTGCTAGGTGAAATGGACAAGCGGAAAATTACGTATACTGAACTTGCGCGACTTTTGGGCATTACTCAATCCGCCATATCTTTCAAGATGAGTGGGAAAATGAAATTTACAGACAAGGACGCGGCAAAGCTCGCAGAAATTTTTGGCAAGCCCGCAGAATATTTACTTCCGCTCGAAGAGTGCACAAAATTTTTCGGGGCTAGGCGCGGCTACAGTCCATATCAGAATTTGCTTAATGAATTGGACGCACATCAGCTGACATACGCTATGCTTGCAGAACTTTTGGGCTTGTCTCTAGCCACTGTTTCACAAAAAATGCGCGGTGAACACAATTTTACTGAGAAAGACGTTGCAAAGCTCGTTGAAATTTTCGACAAGCCTATCGAATATCTGCTTCCATCCGAAGCTTACATGAAAAAGGCAGATCCACGACGTAGTTACAGCCCGTATCAAAATTTATTACACGAACTCGATATACGTAGAATGTCTTATCATTATCTTGCAACACTTTTAAATATGACCCAATCAGCTGTCTCACGCAAAATGCATGGCGAATACAATTTCACAAACAAAGACAAAGCCAAACTCGTCGAGATTTTTGGCAAACCGATTGAATATCTGCTTGAGCGCACGGCGGACTGAAACGAATTAAAAATTTTTCCCTGCACAAAAACTGCGCGGGGATTTTTTATTAGTGATAAATGATACAATCGGCTTTTTTGTTGACGTTAAGCCGTTGTAATGTTAAAGTTAGGAAACTAAGCAACGGGAGGTTTTGAATTTTGAGCGACACGAAAAATCCGGAAGAGCCGGAGAAAAGATTATCACCCGCCGAAATTGTCGAGCGCACGACGATTGCCGACGTCTACCGCGCAGATAAGCAGCTGGCGGGCATTGTCAAGAAGACCAAACTCATAGCGAGCGATTTTTTTTCGGAGCTAAGCGGCAACGAGGTTTTTCTTAAGCCGGAGAACATGCAACACACGGGAGCATTTAAATTGCGCGGAGCCTACAACAAAATCAGCCATTTGACTGACGAAGAGAAAAAGCGCGGCGTTATTACGGCGTCGGCGGGCAACCACGCGCAAGGCGTCGCGTTCGCCGCGCAGAAACTCGGCGTTAAAGCCGTTATCTGTATGCCCGCGACCACGCCGATTTTGAAAGTCGAGGCGACCAAAGCTTACGGCGCGGAAGTTGTTCTGCACGGCGACGGTTTCGACGACGCATATAAACACAGCCTCGAACTTCAGAAAAAGCACGGCTATGTTTACGTGCACCCGTTCAACGATTTAGAAGTTTTATTGGGTCAAGGCACGACCGCGCTTGAGATTATCAACGAGTTAAAGGATGTTGACGCGATTTTGGTACCGATTGGCGGCGGCGGCTTTGCAAGTGGCGTCGCGCTCGCGACAAAAGTCGTTAGCCCGACCGTTAAAGTTATCGGCGTCGAGCCGGAGAACGCGGCTTGCATGAAAGCGGCTCTCGACGCGGGCAAAATTGTTTCGCTCAAAAGTTCGGATACGGTTGCTGACGGCTGCGCAGTCAAAACGGCGGGCGATTTGACTTTCGCCTTCTGTCAAAAATATCTCGACGAAATTATCACCGTCAACGAAATGGAAATTATGTCCGCGCTCCTGTTTTTGATTGAAAAGCACAAGCTCATTGCCGAAGGCGCGGGCGTCTTGAGTTTGGCGGCGTTGAATAAGCTCGATTTCAAAGGAAAAAAGGTCGTCGCGATTGTCAGCGGCGGCAATATCGATATTTCTACGCTGTCCGCGCTAATTGACAAGGCGTTGATTGTTCGCGGCAGAATTTTTTGCTTTGGCGTGTTGCTCGCCGATAAACCCGGCGAACTTTTGAACGTCTCGCGAATTTTGACGGAGGAAAATGCAAACGTCATCAAACTTGAGCACGACCAAGCCCGCGTAACGGACAGTTTTAAAAAAGTCGTGTTGGAAGTAACCGTCGAGACGCACAATCAGGCGCACATTGACAGAATTGTCGCCGCCCTTCACAAACACGGCTACGAGATTGAAAAAATCGACCTGCTAAGATGAGAATCATTACGGGACGAGCAAAGGGCTTGCGGCTGAAGACGCCCAAAAACTTTTTGACGAGACCGACCGCCGACCGCGTTAAGGAATCGCTGTTCAGCATTTTGAACGGGCTGATAAATTTTTCGGAAGTCAACGCGGTGCTAGATATCTTCGCGGGCACGGGAGCTTTAGGACTTGAATCAATGTCGCGCGGCGCAAGTTCGGCAACTTTTATAGACACGACGACGGAAATTATTTGCGACAACATCACGCGGGCGAAGTTTGAAGCTTGCAACGTCCTGCGCGGCGACTTTGAAAAGATTTTGCGGCGACTTGCCAAAGAAAATCTCGCGTTCGACTTAATTTTCAGCGACCCGCCCTATGCAAGAGGTCTCGCGCAGAAATCACTGGAACTTGTCGCGGAGCTGAACTTGTTAAACGGCTTGATGATTGTCGAACACGGCGCGGAAGAAACTTTGGACGCGCCAGCGGCTTTCCAACTCGTCAGAAAAACAGTTTACGGGCGCATGACAGCGATAGAAATTTTTTTAAGGGAGAAGGCAACATGAAAAGAGCAATTTGTACGGGAAGTTTCGACCCAGTAACCAACGGGCATGTGAATATTTTCGAGCGGGCGGCGAAACTCGTCGACGAGCTGATTATTTGCGTCTTCATTAACGAGACGAAAAAATATCTCTTCAACATGGAAGAGCGCGTCGAACTCCTGCGCGAGGCGACCGTTCATATCGATAACGTGATAGTCGACGGTTCTAAAGGACTTGCCGCCGATTACATTAAGAAAAACGACATTCAACTGATAATTCGCGGACTGCGTTCGGCGACGGACTTTGAATACGAAGTGAACAAGGCGCAAATGATGAAGCATCTGTTGCCGGA
>CAMYWI010000125.1 GCA_947302675.1 uncultured Selenomonadales bacterium
CAAGGACCTATGCCGCGTTTCGTCGTGCCGATTTTATTTGCGCCGCGCAGTTCTTCGCCAAGTTCGTCGAAAAGTTTATGCCACGGCATAACGACATGCGCACGATTAGAAATTTTTATGCCCGAAGTATCGACGCCGCGCTTTTGCATGTTGTCAATTTCCTCAAGCAAACATTGCGGGTCGACGACAACGCCATTGCCAATAACGCAAGTCGTGCCCTTGTACAAAATGCCCGACGGCAAAAGGCGCAGTTTATATTCCTCGCCGTTGACTGTGACAGTGTGACCGGCATTGCTACCGCCCTGAAATCTGACAACCGTGTCCGCTTGCGCCGCAAGGTAATCGACAATTTTGCCTTTGCCCTCGTCGCCCCATTGCGCACCGCTTATAACCACCGTTGACATTTTCTGAATCACTCCTTATCTATTCTCGTTGACGTACTGGCGCATAAATTGAATAGTGTTGTCGCTGATAACGTTGTCTTTCTTTTCGTAGTTGATAATGCGGAAGAGCATACCAACGCGCTCGATAATGGGCTTATTGCGCGTGCGGAAAGTTTCGCCGTTGATTGTGAGGTCGACGCTGTCAACAGAGCGCATACGATACGAAACGCCGAGCAAATCTTTTCCAACTGAACCGTCCGGCAACAATTCCTTGATAATGTAGCGGTATTCCATGTCGCCAACCGCCGTATCCCAAGTCAGCTCGCGATTAAGTGCCTGGTGCGTCAACACGCCGATATACTCGCGAATAATTTCATGCGTCCTAGTATTCATAATGAATCCTCCTTAAAAAAATTCCTTCTTGAGATTTTTATCCTTAAGTTCAATCGTCTCCGCCATTTGCTCGCGATAGGCGATTAATTTTTTAGCAAGTTCGTCGTCGCAGAGTGCAAGAAGTTCTACGGCGAAGAGCGCGGCATTTTTCGCGCCGTTTACAGCCATTGTCGCGACAGGAACGCCGCCGGGCATTTGCACTGTGCTTAAAAGAGAATCCAAACCTTTGAACGGCTCGGAATTAATCGGGACGCCGATAACAGGCTTAGTCGTCAAGCTCGCGACGATGCCCGCAAGATGTGCCGCCATACCTGCCGCCGCTATGAAAATTTGCGCGTCGGAACTTTTAACGTAGTCGTGAACTTTTTGGGGCGTGCGGTGCGCAGAAGCGACAGTAACATCAAAATCGACAGCGAAATTTTTCAGCGTCTCGACCGCCGCCCGCATTACTCCCCAATCGCTTGCACTGCCCATAATTATTGCAACTTTCATAACTGCCCCTCCATTATCGCTTGCTTTGCCTCGTTTAAATTCGGGAAGATAGCCGCGCAGAGTTTTTTAATTTCTTCAGTCGGCTGAACGGTGTCCGGAATCATAATCGCCGCACAACCCGCCGCCGCCCCGCTCCTTATGCCGTTAAGGCTGTCTTCAAAAACATAACAATCGCTCGGCGCAAGATTCAATTCCTTAGCGGCAAGCAAGAAAATATCGGGCGCGGGCTTGCCGTTCTTAACTCTGTCGCCGCCAACTAAAACTTTGAAGTAGTCGCGCAGATTAGCTCGCGTCAAATTTTTCTCAATGACTGCAACGGGCGCACTACTCGCAACCGCCATAGGAATTCCTTTGGCTTGAAAAAATTTTAAAATGTCCTCAACGCCCGCCATAAGCTCAAGTTCACTTTCCGAAGCCTTGCGCACTTCAACAAGCACTCGCGCAAGATAAGCCGGAGCGTCAACGTTCGGATAAAATCTGCGTATGACTTTGTAAGATTCCTCGCCTAAATTCGTTCCGCTAATCGCCGTCGGAAGCTCGTAATTTTTTTCCTCGCCGAACTCGCTAGCAACTTCCAACCAAGCCCGCCGATAAAGTTTCTCCGTATCGAAAAGCGTTCCGTCCATATCGAAAATCGCGCCTTTAAGCATTTCCAAAACCTCCCTAGCGAATAATATCAAATTAGTTTTTGCACTGTCAATCAAGAAAAATTTTTCTGCGTTGTACGCCGCGCAGATATTTGCAATTCAGAAAATTTATGCTATCATTGGCAAGGAAAAATTTTCGGCGCAGAATTTGTGCCGGTTAAGGGTATTTTGGCAGGAGGGGATTCGGTTATGCTAAAAAGTATTGCGGTAATGACTTCGGGCGGCGATAGTCCTGGCATGAACGCGGCAGTTCGCGCAGTAACGCGCACGGCACTGCATCACGGCGTAAGAGTTTGGGGTATTCGTGGCGGCTATCATGGTATGCTTGATGAAGAAATGTTCGAGATGCAATCGAAGGACGTTAGCGACATAATTCAACGCGGCGGCACGTTTTTGGGAACCGCTCGTTGCAGACGTTTCGCGACGCCCGAAGGTCGCGCACTCGGCTATAAAAATTTGGTCGACAGAGGGATTCAAGGTTTAGTCGTAGTCGGCGGTGACGGCTCGCTTCGCGGCGCGTCGATTCTCAGTCAGGAAACGGGCATTCCGATTGTTGGCTTGCCGGGCACGATTGATAATGACGTTTGGGGTTCTGAATATACAATCGGTTGCGACACTGCCGCCAATACGATTATCGACGCGATTAACAAGTTGCGCGATACTGCTTCGGCGCACCGCAGAACGATTGTCCTTGAGGTTATGGGGCGTAATAGCGGTTGGCTCGCTATGGTTTCTGGCATTTCGGGCGGCGCGGAATATATCCTCGTTCCTGAAGAAGAATACGACCTTGACGAAATTTGCGAAGAAATGAAATCAGCTTATGACGCCGGCAAACGTTATTGCTTAGTCGTCGTGGCTGAGGGCGCGGGCAAAGGTCACGAAATCGGCAAGATTATCGCTGAAAAAACTGGGCTTGATACTCGCGTTTCCAAACTCGGACATATTCAACGCGGCGGCTCGCCAACTGTTATCGACCGCGTTAATGCAAGCCGTCTCGGCGAACATGCAGCCCTTGCAATCATTTCCGGCTTGAGTGATATTGTTTTCGGATTCAATCGCGGGCATGTCGTCTCAATCAACCTGCACGACGCCGTTAATAATAAAAAACAACTTAATCCCGAATTCATGCGTCTTGCTCGTGTTCTTGCATAAAATTTAATCATGGAAATAAAAAATCCCTCGCGACTTGCGGGGGATAATTTTTTTCATAGAATTTTTTTCAGAGCCTGTCCGGTGTAAGAATTTTCGACGCGGGCGACATCTTCGGGCGTGCCACAAGCGATAACTTCGCCGCCCTTATCGCCGCCGTCTGGACCTAAATCGATTATGCAATCGGCGCATTTTATCACGTCCAGATTATGTTCAATGATTATGACTGTGTCGCCGCGCTCGACAAGTCGCTGAATCACGTCAATTAATTTTTTCACGTCGTCGAAGTGCAGACCGGTCGTCGGCTCGTCCATAATGTAAATATTTGCCGCTCTTCCGGCAGGTCGCGCCAATTCGTAAGCAAGCTTGACGCGCTGAGCTTCGCCGCCGCTAAAAGTATTCGCGCTTTGTCCGAGTTCGATATAACCTAAGCCAACGTCGTGCAGGACTTGCAACATGCGCTTAATCGTCGGGACGTTCTCGAAAAATTCCAACGCCTCGTCAACGGGCATATTCAACACGTCAGAAATATTTTTGCCTTTGTATTTAACTTCTAAAGTTTCAGCGTTAAAGCGCGTGCCCTTGCAAACGTCGCAAGTAACGTAAACGTCGGGCAGAAAGTTCATCGGGATTTTCAAAACGCCATTGCCGCCGCAACTTTCGCAACGCCCGCCCTTGACGTTGAAACTAAATCTGCCCGCCTTGTAGCCGCGCATTTTCGCGCCGTTCGTCTCGGCGAAAAGTTTCCGGATATGGTCGGCGACGCCCGTATAAGTCGCAATGTTTGAACGGGGCGTCCTGCCAATCGGGTCTTGATCAATCATCGTGACTTTGCTTATGCCCAGTTCCGCAAGATTCATTTCCTTGAGGCGCGGATAAATAATTTCCTCAACAAGCGTGGACTTGCCGGAACCGGAAACGCCCGTTATCAGTGTCAAGGCGCGGAGCGGAATTTCGACGGAAATATTTTTAAGGTTATTTTTATTAGCGTCGGCGAAAGTCAATGTTTGCGAAATATCGCGGCGGGTCGTGGGTACAGGGATAATTTTTCTGCCGCTAAGATAATCGCCCGTCAAAGAATTTTCGACGCTGGAAATTTCGTCGGCAGTTCCCTGCGCGATAACTTCGCCGCCCGCCTTACCTGCGCCGCGCCCAATGTCAACAATTTCGTCAGCTTCGCGGATAGTTTCTTCGTCGTGCTCGACAACGATTAGCGTATTTCCCAAGTCGCGAAGATTTTTCAGCGTCGCCAAAAGTTTTTGATTGTCATGCTGATGAAGACCGATTGACGGTTCGTCGAGAACATAAAGGACGCCGGTTAAAGCCGAACCAATTTGCGTCGCAAGTCTGATTCGTTGAGACTCGCCGCCGCTTAACGTCGCAGATTTTCTGGACAAGCTAAGATAATCAAGCCCGACGTCGCATAAAAATTTCAGCCGCGAATTTATTTCCTTGAGAACCTGCGCGGAAATCTTTTTGTCAGTGTCGTCAAGTTGGAGCGCGGCGAAAAAATTTCTGCAGGCGTCAACCGACATATCGACGACTTGCGCAATATTCTTTTCGCCAACAGTGACGCTAAGGGCTTCGGGCTTTAATCTGTGCCCGTGACAAGCGGGGCAAACGTCTTCGGGCAAATCAGTCATTTTGAATTCGTGAACGGCAAGCATCCACTCGTACATTGTCGACCAATCGCGCACGTCGAAAATTTTGCCAAGCCCATTGCATTTCGGGCAAGCACCTTTGGGGCTATTGAAAGAAAAAAGTTGCGGCGTAATTTCGGGCAGACTTATTCCGCAATCGACGCAAGCATTTTTCTCGCTGAACGTCAAAGTTTTATCGTCCGTTTCAACGAAGACAATCCCATTGCCGAATTTTAGCGCAGTCTCCAGAGAATCAGCCAACCTTGAGCGCACGTCGCCGCGATTAATCAGCCTATCCACGACAAGTTCAATGGTATGCTTTTTCGTTTTGGCAAGGGAAATTTCTTCGTCAAGTTCGCGAATTTCCCCGTTGACTTTGACGCGCACAAAGCCCGCCGCGCTAAGTTTATCAAAAATATCTTTGTGAGTGCCTTTTTTCTGATTGACAATCGGCGCAAGCAAACTAAAGCGCGTACCTTCCGGCAAGTTCAAAATCTGCGCAAGTATTTGG
>CAMYWI010000126.1 GCA_947302675.1 uncultured Selenomonadales bacterium
CCTGTCGGGGATTTCTTAATTAACTGCCTCATTCGTAGTAATTCTGGCTAACGTAATCATCAATGTTATACTCGATATAAAAGCCGTTCGCATCTGCAACGGCGAACATTCCCGTGTGTCCTTGAGAATTTTTAAAATGCTCTATAAGTCTGCGTTGCCGATCTTCCCAAAAAGAATAATCCACGTAAATAATTTCACTGCCACGAACGGCTTTCACTCGGCAACTGTAATCCATATAATCCCGACGCTCAATACGAATAGTCTCAGTCATGAGATAGGCTTTCCAACCGCCGTTCCATTCGCCGACATGATAATCATATGCCTCGACCTGCGCGGCTTGCCCGATAATCATCGCGAACGCGAGCAACGCCACTGCCAAAAACTTCTTCATGCAAGTCACCTCCGCTGTACACTTCAAGGATTATCAACGGTGTAGCCGTAGATACTCATCTTAAGACAATGGTTCTTGACTTTGTCGGCAATGGGGCTTGAATCTGTCGAACGCCACGACGCCGGCGCGGGATCTTTCTGCGTCGAAAACATCCAGCCACCATTACCCGGGCGGATGTGATAAATCCTGTAGCCGAGCACCCGATTGCCTTCCATGACTTTAACGTAGCATTTCATGTGATCCGGCGACATTCGGGTGCCCTTGATAAGTTCCCAAGTTTCGGACATGAAATAGCCCGCCGTTCCGTCCGAGTACGTACCGACGTAATAATCCTGCGCGTGAACCTGCGCGGCTTGCCCGATAATCAAGCCGAGTGCCAGCATTGCCGCAACTAAAATTTTCCTCATGAGTTTAACCTCCAATCGCTTGTTCAAAAAATTACAAAAACTTCCCATTCAGTATACCCCCCCCCCCAAGCCGCCTTTGTCAAGAGACTGCAAAAAAATTTTTAGGGCTTGTCAAGACTTGTAATAAAAAATTTTTCGTGATATTATCTGCGCGAAGGAGGATCATTCTGGGATGTGCGAAGACTCGAATAATGTCTAACCTACATTAAATTTAGGGAACTCGAATTGATTTCGGAAGATGGAGAATTGTCGCAAGATAAGTAACAGAGACCGAGCTTAGGGAACCCACCTGCGAGTAAGCAGGTTTAGACATTTGGAGGAAACGGCATGTTGGAACCCTTTTTCAGAAGAGATTGCTGATTAATAATCGGCAGTCTCTTCTTGCATTTAGCGTCGAAATTTTATAAACTGGCGGCGAGGTGAAAAGAAATGGCAGTGAAAATCGGCAGGGCAGGAGCACCCGCGTCGCCGTTTGAACTCTTGCGCGGCACGAGCGACCACTCTTTGGACAGGGAATTGAGTTTCGAGACGGAGCTTTTGGAACAGCAGCAGGGTAGCGGCGTTTCGCATGAAGAAATGGAGGCAATGCTCAAAAAGATTGACGAGCAAGCGTCGCGGCTGACGAAGACGCCAACATATGACGAACTCAAGCAATATCGGACAATGATAAAAGATTTTATTGGGACGGCGGTCGCCAACATGTATGAAGTGCACACGTCGGCGGGCTGGGACAGAATGGGGCGGCAACGCGCGTATACAACCGTTCGCAAAATCGATTTAAAGCTTGAGGAAATGGCGGAAAAAATTCGGCTGGGGCAAGCGGACAAGCTCGACGTAATCGCGTCGCACGATGCAATTCGTGGAATGCTCGTGGATCTTTTCATGTAAGGGTTTTTCTTACTTTTTTGACAGTTGAACATACTTTCTTTGCAGATTAACATACTTTTCTTTGCAGATTAACATACTTTTCTTTGCTACGCCCAAAGAAAAGTATGCAAAAGAAAGGGCGTTTCAACGCCGCTTGAACATCCTGTTCAAACGCGGCGCGGTCGCCCATCCTTGGGCGACCGGGTTGCGACGACCCGCTATTTTTCGGTGGATATATGGAAAATTATAAGTTGAGTTGGAAAAATTTAATCGGGCACGAGACGACGGCGGCTTATCTCAAAAAAAGTATCGTTGAAGAAAAATTTCCGCACGCCGTGATTTTTTCGGGCGAAGAAGGCATTGGCAAGAGATTGGCGGCTGAAATTTGCGCGGCAACTCTACTGTGCGAGAATCAAGTTAACGGTGAACCGTGCGGCGTCTGTGAAAATTGCCGATTAGTCGCGGCGCGAACTCACCCAGATTTCTACGTCGTGGAGGCTGAGGAAACCAAGACGACGCGGATTATTAAAATCGGGCAGGTACGCGACTTGCAGAGCGAGGCGGCGTTGCGCCCGATAAATTCTGCGCGGCGCGTAATGATAATCGACGGCGCGGAACTCATGAACAACGCGGCGGCAAATTGTCTGCTGAAAACAATCGAGGAGCCGCCGAGCCAAACGATTTTTATCCTGCTGACGGCAAGCCGCTCAAGCTTGCTGATGACAATTCGTTCGCGTTGCAGGATTATAAACTTCGACAAACTCAAGGCGACGGCAATCCGCGACTTTTTAATCGCGCGAGGCGTTGAAGAGGCGGAGGCGGAAAATTTATCCGTGATATCGGACGGAAGTTTAGGACGCGCGTTGAAGTTAAAGGAATCGGGCGGCGCACAACTTCGCGAAAAGGCACTTGTCATTCTCGAAAAACTTTCCAGCAAAAATTTCACGACGGAGGATATTTTCAAGTTCGGCGCGGAAGTATCGGAGTGGTCGCGAGAAAATTTCGCAGACTTTTTAAATCACGTCCAAAAAATTTTGCGCGACATAAATTTTGCGGAGTTCATGGAGTTGCGCAATCCCGACCTCGCGCCGCGCTTAACCAAAATAAAAACCCCCGAACGAAAAATTTTGCTGATGATAGAGACGGGCGCACAATTTCACAGGCGATTAAAATCGAACGCGAATTTGCGCTTGCTCGGCGAGGCTTACCTTTTCAAAATAAAAAAGATACTGGGAGCGTAATTAGTGCAAATAATAGGAGTTAGAGTAAAAAAGGCGGGCAGAATTTTATTCTTCGAGCCGAACGAGGAAGAAATCGTTAAAGGCGACGCGGTAATCGTGGAGACGTCGCGGGGCTTGGAGTTCGGCAAAGTGGTTGTCGCGGCGCGTGAACTGCTCGCCGATGAAAAAATCGAGACGGAACCCGACGTGCCGCTTAGAAAAATTTACCGCAAGGCAACCGCCGAAGATTTTATACAGCTTGAAGACAATCGACGCGGCGAACAGCTCGCGTTTGAAGTTTGTCGACAGAAAATCGAGGAACGCCAGTTGCCGATGAAACTAATCAACGTCGAGTACACGTTCGACGTGAATAAGATAATATTTTTCTTCACGGCGGACGGGCGCGTCGACTTTAGGGAATTAGTTCGAGATTTGGCGTCGATATTCAGGACGCGGATTGAATTGCGACAAGTCGGAGTTCGCGACGAGGCAAAAGTTTTAGGCGGCATGGGCGGTTGCGGACGCCCGCTATGTTGCGCGTCGTTTTTGGGCGAGTTTATTCCAGTCTCAATTCGCATGGCAAAGGACCAGAACTTGTCGCTGAACCCGACGAAAATTTCTGGCGTGTGCGGGCGACTCATGTGCTGTTTGAAGTACGAGAACGATTTTTATTGCGAGAATTGTCCAAAGCAAACTGTGACGCTTAAGCCCAAGCTTGGTAGCCGCGTAGTCGTGGCGGACGGCGAGGGCAAAGTTGTTGCAGTGAGTTTTTCGCGGCGCAATGCGACTATTCTCCTCGACACCAACAAAACGGTCGTGGCGAGTTGGGAAGATATTTTGCCGGTCAACGCGGAGGAGTTTGAATTCGTCGAAGGGTCAGCAAGTGTTGAGGAACCCGCGCAGATTGAGGAGGTCAAGCATACTGTCGAGCCGCCGTCTAAACCAGAACGTCGCCCGCGCAGAGTTGACGCTTTTAACAAACGCTACAACCGCAATGAAAATTCGGAGCGCGGCAGTCGCCCCGAACGTCCCACTAAACCGCGTGGAGATAAAAATCGTCGACAAGGTGGCAAACGAGGTTATAAAAAATGAACGTCACCTTGCGCGAAGGCGAGCGACTCGATGATTTAATGCGGTCGGGGCGCGTCATTATCCAGAGCGCGAACGAATTCTGCTTTTCAATGGACGCGGTGTTAATCGCGCACTTTCCTAACTTCAAAAAAAATGCTCGCGTCATAGATTTGGGCACGGGTACGGGCGTAATTCCGCTGTTAATCGCCGACGAAGTTAAAGAAATTTGCGCGGTTGAGTTGAATTCGCGAGCGGCTGAACTTGCACGACGCAACGTCGAACTCAACGGCTTATCGGAAAAAATTTATGTCGTGGAAGGCGATTATCGCCAGCACCGAGAACTTTTCAAGGCGGAGAGTTTTGACTTGGCGATAGCGAACCCACCCTACACGCCGCTAAAAAATGGCGAAGCAAATAAAATTTCTGGGATAGCGCGGGCGCGGCACGAGTTCACGGCGACGCTTGAAGACGTTGTAACGGCGGCGCGATATGTTTTGAAGTTTCACGGCGTGTTTTGCATGATTCATTTAGCGTCGAGGCTCTGTGAGATCGTTGACGCATTTCATCGTCACCAAATTGAAATGAAACGCCTACGCATGATTCAGCCGAAGGTCGGGCGCGACGCAAATTTGATAATGCTTGAGGCGGTCGTCGGGGCGAATGTTGGCAATTTGAAAATTTTGCCGCCGCTGATAGTTCATAACGACGACGGCTCCTACACCGACGAGATCTACAAAATTTATAACGAAAAGTAGCGGTTAGTCGCAACCCGGTCGCACAGGACGTGCGACCGCCCGCGCTATTTTGCGTGATGCAAAATAAGCGGGTCGAACGCCCTTTCTTTGCATACTTTCTTTGGGCGTAGCAAAGAAAGTATGAAGACCACGCAGGCAACTTGAAGATTTTGCCGCCGCTGATAGTTCACAACGACGACGGCTCCTACACCGACGAGATTTACAAAATTTATAACGAAAAGTAGCGGTTAGTCGCAACCCGGTCGCACAGGACGTGCGACCGCCCGCGCTATTTTGCCGGATGCAAAATAAGCGGGTCGAACGCCCTTTCTTTGCATACTTTCTTTGGGCGTAGCAAAGAAAGTATGAAGACCACGCAGGCAACTTGAAGATTTTGCCGCCGCTGATAGTTCACAACGACGACGGCTCCTACACCGACGAGATTTACAAAATTTATAACGAAAAGTAGCGGTTAGTCGCAACCCGGTCGCACAGGACGTGCGACCGCCCGCGCTATTTTGC
>CAMYWI010000127.1 GCA_947302675.1 uncultured Selenomonadales bacterium
TTTCAGCGCGTTGATTGCCTTGACCGTCAAAAGTTCGGGGTCGCCCGGCCCCACGCCGATGCCGTAAAAAGTTCCGCTAATTGTCATTTCCTTTGCTCCTTGCTTTATGCTAAAATGTTTTAAGAAAAATTTACGGCATTGCTCATACATTTGCCTCCGTAATTTTTTCGGAAGTTTTTTCGCCGATAATAGCACAAAAAATTTTTTTGAACAACGAGGAATAAATCATGAGTATTTTTTTGGACATCCTGTTTGTCGCGCTGGTCGTCTACTTTGTCTTCGCCATTCGACGCACAATGAAAATGTCGCGTGCCTCCGTCGCGCTCATTGAGAAGTACGAGAACGACAAGAATAATCCGCAGCTCATTGACGAAATTTTTGCGGCGATTAGTGATGACGCCTTGCTTGGCAGAATTTTAAAGCAACACAACGCGACTAAGCGCGATATTTCCAAGCTCCATGCAAACTGATGAAGTGGGGCGACTTTCGAAAGTACAATCGCTACGTCCCGATTACGTCGTTTTTCAACGTGCACACGCTTGAATATCTCCTCGCGCACAAGAACGACGACGCCAAAGCTTTGACCGAAAAGATGATGAATCACTTCCACTTGTAGGGACTAGTTGTTAGGGACTAGGGACTAGCTATGAATTTCAAAATGATTCTGCGAATCCAAAGCCAAGCCCTGCTGACGTTCGCGGCGACGCTCCTTTTGCCGATTGCCTACGCGCTGATTGAATTCGGCGAAATCGACACGGCAATTTTTTTCGCGGCGATTGGAATTTTCTCCGTCGTCACGGGAATAATTTTCCAAAAGTTCGGCGTCGGCAGGTTCCAACGCGCACCGATTGCCGAATCAGCAGCGGCGATTCTCTTAATGTATCCGCTCTTGGCAATTTTCGGTTGCTTGCCGTTCGTGCTGATGAATCAGCTTGAGTTACTCGACGCGCTCTTGGAAACGGTCGGCGACTTAACTTCGGCGGGGCTGTCGCTTTTGCCGCCCGACGCGCCTTATATCCTGCGGCTGTGGCAAAGTTGTTTAATGTGGCTCGGCTCGCTGTTGTTCTTGATAATGCTGGTGACGGTCTTGCCGGAAGTGAGCGGCTGTTTCGGAATCACGCTGAGCTTGCAGGGCGGGCAGGGGTTCAGCGCGATTATCGGGCAAATGAATTTGATGAGCGTCCGCGTGATTAAAGTTTACTCGACGCTGACGGCGACAAGTTTCCTTGCGTTCAAAGCGGCGGGGCTTGGAGTTTGGGACGCGCTGTTAATGGCGATGCGTTGTATCTCGACGGGCGGCGGAGATTTTTTTCCTGCGCAAGAAAATATTTATGTCGAATACGCCGCAATCTTCGCAATGATTTTGGCTTGCGGGAATTTTCTGCTGTATTACCGCGTGATTTACAATCTCCTGCCGCCGCGCGTTGAACTCGGCATGAATTACTTCACGCGCCTCAAGCAATATTTCTCGCGTTTCAAGCGGACGATTATCGGCAATGCAAAACTAATTTTCGCCAACGAGGAAATGCTTGTCCTGTACGCGACAATTTTTTTTGGCACGTTGCTTTTGGTGTTCAGAGTTTTTTGGGAAGGGCTTTATTTAGACGACGGCAACGAGGCGTTTCGCGAGTCGCTGTTTTACGTGGTATCTTTCGTGAGTACGACGGGCATAATCCTTGACGAGAGCGCGGGCGCGGCTCATCCCTTCGACAAATTTTTTATCTTTCTAATGGCGGTGACGGGCGGCTGTATCGGCTCGGTGACCGGCGGTTTCAAAATCATTCGGCTTATTGTGCTGATAAAAATCACGGCGGCGGAGGTTCGCAAGACGATTCACCCGCGCATGATGACGGCGATTCGCGTCGGCGATTTGCCCGTGCCCATACAAACTTGCGGGCGCATTTTGAGTTTCTTTTTCCTCGCGCTCTTGACGATGTTTATCTGCGCGGCGGTGTTGAGTTTCACGGGCGCGACGTTTTCTGAGGCGGTGGCAATGTCAATCGTCTGTCTGTCGAACGTCGGAATTTTGCCGGGGCTGTGCGACGCCGAGACTTTCCGAACTTTATCGGCGGCAGGGAAAATCTTTTGCATGATGATTTTAATCATCGGGCGGCTTGAAATTTTCGCGTTGCTGATTGCCGTTGCAGGATTAAAATTCAAGCGTAAGAAAAGTAATTGGTAAAGGATTTGAACAATGAACAGGCGAATCGTAGCGGGCTTGCTCGGCTATCTTACATTGTTTTGCGGCGCGGCAATGCTCCCGCCGTTTATCTTGGCGGCGACGGAGAAGGAATTCGACGGGGCGGCGGCTTTTTTGCTGTCGATTTTTTTATGCGTGGCGGCGACGTTCGAGCTTGAGCGATTCGGCGGGCTACAAGGTAAAGACAACGTCAGCATACGCGAGGGCATTGCGATAACGGGCTTGGGGTGGCTGTTGATTTCGATTCTGGGACTCGTGCCGTACTTCGCGGGTGGCTACTTAAATTTTCTCGACAGCATGGTTGAATCATTTTCGGGATTTTCGGGTACGGGCGCGACGGTCATTGAGGACGTTGAAATTTTGCCGCGCAGTATTTTACTTTGGCGGAGCATGTCGAATTGGTTTGGCGGCTTGGGTATCGTGGTAATTTTCATGGCGATAATGCCGCAGTTCGGGCGCGGCGGCATGTACATTTTAAAAGCCGAGACAACCGGACCGACTAAGGAACGGCAAATGCCCCGAATTCGCGACAACGCCAAAGCTCTCTTTTTAATCTACGTTGCGCTAACGATAATTTGTGCGGCGAGTTATTTTTTATGCGGGCTGAATTCTTTCGCGGCGATTAACCACGCAATGACGACGATAGCGACGGGCGGCTACGGCGTTTACAACGGCACGGTCGGCGAATACGGCAACGCTTACTTGGAATACTGCATGGCGTTTTTCATGATTATTTCGAGCGGCAGTTTCGCGATGTATGTCGTGGCGTATCGTCGGGGCGTCGGCGTCATTTTCAAGAATACGGAGTTCAAAACTTACTTGACGATAATTTTTGTCGCGGCGGTGGTCGTGGCGAGCGATTTGATTTTGGAAATGCACGCGGACATTGAAACGGCGATAAGGTCGGCGGTCTTTCACGTGGCGAGCTTGAGTTCGACGACGGGCTTTGTCGCGCACGACTTCGACACCTATCCGCCGCTTAGCAAAGTTTTTCTGATGATGACAATGTTTTTAGGCGGCTGCGCGGGTTCGACGGCGGGCGGCTTAAAAGTTGCGAGAATCATTTTGCTGTTTAAGTTCGTAGGAATAATCGTGCGGCAAAAGATTCACCCAAACTTAATCAGCCAAGTTAAGTTGAGCGGGCGACCTGTCGACGAAGACATTGTTCACGGCGCAGCGAAATTTTTCTTCGCAGTGGTCGTGCTTGACGTATTGTTCGCGGCGGTGATGATGTTCGACGGGATTGACTTCGTAAACTCAATCAGCGTGAGCGTCTCGACAATGGCGAGCGTCGGTCCCGGTTTCGGGATTGAGGGCGCGACGAGCGGCTATAGCTTGTTGCCGAGCCTTAGCAAATTCTGCGCGTGTTGGTTCATGTTTTTGAGCCGCCTGGAAATTTTCACGGTGCTTGCGCTGATGAGTCCATCGTTTTGGGACAAGTCAAAGAACTGGTAAAAAGCAAAAGCCCTCCGACACTTGCCGAAGGGCTTTTGTTCAGCTTGCAATATTTTGTTTTTGTCTGCGGAGCCGCGCAGGCTTGAATTTCGATAATTCTTCCTTAGTCATGCGCGGAATGTCGCTGAAATCAATCTCATCATCTGACTTTGGCTTGTTTTCTTCCAGTCTGCGGATTTGTTCTTCCGTCAATGGCGGCATCCCCTTATAAATCCTAATACTGCCCATAATTTATCCCGCAGCTTTCTGCAGTTTCTTTCGACGGAGCCGTGCTCGTCTCATTCTGGCGAGTTCTTCATCCGTCAGCGGTGGAATGTCGCTGTAATCGATTTCATCATCTGATTTTGGCTTGTTTTCTTCCAGTCTTCTGATTTGTTCCTCCGTCAATGGCGGCATCCCCTTATAAATCCTAATACTGCCCATAATATTCGTCCTCCTCCCGTTTATTTGCAAATCGCGCTGATATTAGCCGGTATTTTTCGCCGCGTTCCGTGTAAATTACTACAAGAACATCTCTTACCTTGCCAACAACTTTCCACCTGTCCTCGTCATCGCTGTGTAATTCGTCCTAATCTTCAATTCGGTTATCGTCAAGAAAAATTCGCGCCGCGTCGTCAAAATAAATCCCATCTTTTTTTACATTAAGACGATATTTTTCGTCGTCCCATTCAACTATGTATTCGCCAATCTCAATCTCGCCCATATGATCATCCCCGCAATTATTTTAGCAAAAAAATTTTCGCGCGTCAAAGAAATTTAAGGTATAATATCAGAAAATTCAAAGGAGCTGATATTTATGGCGAAAAACAATTACGACTTCGCGGCAAGCTTGATGCGCATTCTCTCGGAAAAATATCCGACGAAAGAATCCATTTACGAGAAACTGATTTACTTGCAGTCGCGGCTGTCCCTGCCGAAGGGCACCGAACATTTCATGAGCGATTTGCACGGCGAGTACGATTTGTTTCTGCACATAATCAACAACTGCTCCGGCGTCATTCGCGAGAAGGTCGATTATATATTTGGCGACTTGCTCGGCGAGGAGGAAATTGCCGAGTTCTGCACGCTGATTTACTATCCAAAAGAAAAAATCATGCAGATAAAAGCGCAGGGGCGCGACACGCCCGTTTGGTACAGAAAAAATTTGGCGCGGCTGGTCAAGCTGTCGAAGTTCATGAGCTTTAAATATCCGTCGTTCAAAATGCGCGAGCTGATTCCCAACAGCTACGAGACAGTTATCTTGGAACTTTTGAACACGCACCCCGAATCCGACGACGCGCAGAAAATTTACTACGAAAAACTTTTAAGCTCCATTGTCGAGATAAACAGCGGCGCGGATTTTATTCAGGCGTTGACGGCTTTGATAAAGCGGCTGGCAATTCACCGCTTGCATTTGGTTGGTGACTTCTTCGACAGGGGAGATCGCCCCGACGCGATTTGAAATCTTTGGAGGACCTACCCCGAAGAACTCGACCTTCAATGGGGTAATGATGACGTGGTGTGGGTGG
>CAMYWI010000128.1 GCA_947302675.1 uncultured Selenomonadales bacterium
TCAATTCCGCCGCCCGCAACTTCGTGATTGACGTTCCACTCCAAAATGTTAATCTTCGCCAAAATGCCCGGCTCCGCGCTGTTATCATAAAGCGTGTCGTAAATCGCCTCGATGCGGGCGTTCATGTTGCCTTCCATATTTTGTCCGCTGTAGCTTTTTTCCAGGCGGCTGATTCTGTCCAAAAGTGCGCCGCTCTGCTCGGTGCCGTAAGTGTCAATTTCAATTCGGGCGAGTTTTGCATTGGCTGATTCTTCTGCCGAACAGAATATCGACGCCGAAAAAATCATCGACGCCGCCAACGCTCCGCATAAAATTTTCTTCCAACTCATCACAACTTCCTCCGCGATATTTTTTTATCGATTATAGCAGGTATCAACTATTTTCTGCAACGTCTTTAAAAATTTCTTGCAACCTTCAGACAAGTGTTGTATAATCGCATTAGAATTTTAGGGAAAGTTTTTTATACAAGGAAGGTGATTAAGATGTCAGGGATTAATTCAATAGGCAGTGCTGATTACAGTTGGCTGTTCAGTACCAAGACTCAAAGGCAAGATTCTATCTCACAACTTTGGAGTTCCTACAACAACTACCATTCCAACGCGGCGAGTTCGCTTGCGGGTATCAGCGAGATTAATACTAATCTCCAGTCTCTTATGTCGAGTTACGACGACGCCAAGACTGCTTTCAATGCCGAGTTCGAGGAAACTATGTCCGACCTCAGCGAATCCGTCCGGCAAATTTCAAGGTACAGTTTCAACGTCCCGCCAAACGGCGCAATTACCAAAACCGAGACCACCGACCCCAACGGCATTATCTCAACATCAACCACTTACAGCAAGGATTTGCAATCGGCTCTCGACGCCGTCAGTAATTTTGTCAGCAATTATAACAGCTCCCTCCAATTCTTAAACGATAATGCCTCCGTTTCGCGGCGTGTCGAAAATTTGGCGAACACTTTCAGCGACACGACTTATCGCGCGTCAAGCTACGAGGCAATCGGTATTTCGGTTCAAAGTAATGGTATGCTCGAAATTAACGAGGAAATGCTTGCCAACGCTATCGTCAATAATCCCGACAAAGTTTCAAGCGTCTTGGGCGAAGACGGGCTTGCAGGTAAGGCTCAGCAACACGTTTCCTTTGCCACCTCGCAACAGGGCAATCTCTTCCCGTCCGCGCAGTCTATGCTTGGCGACCAAATCAATGCCGCCTCGCTCTACACCGGCAAAGCTTATCTTGCCATGTCGTCTTACGCCAGCGTAGGTAACCTTGTCAACATGTTGTTCTGAAAATCTATTCAAGCAAAAAAACAGTCGCTCAAAATTTCGGGCGACTAATTTTTTTACTTAAGCGCGGCGCGAGCATTGTAGTTTGTGTTTTATTCAATCTCGTCAATCGCCTCTTGCGGCTCCGCGAAACCAAAGACAACTTTCATGAGCGCGTTACCGTACCTTTGAACCGTCGTGATACTGGCAATCACCGCATAATCGATTTGTTCGTAAGTGGGCGGCGAAAAATCTTTGTTCCCACAGAAAATCGAAACCCTGTAAGAAATTCTGCTGTTGGCAAAGTTGAAGTCGAAACAGCCGGTCTTCAAGCCGTCATTCGCACGCAACAAAAATTCGCCGACCTTAGCGCGTTCCTCTTCCTCAACTTTAAACGGAATAAACGTGTGGATAATCAAGTTGTTATCGTAGGCGATAAACAAAACATCAACGCGACCAAATTTAGCCTTGACGCCAAAACCCGTCCGCGCGACGTTGTTTTCGTCGAACGGCTCGTAAGTCAAGTTGTCCGTCTTGAAATAATTTTCGACTGCCGCCTTTACCATTTCCACTGAACCTGCCATAAGCGATTCGACCTCCTTTGCTTTGTGGGCGAATTTTATTTCATTGAGTAAAACTTTGCAAGGCATTTTAAAAATTTTTGGAGTGAGAAATATTGTTGAGCAATCGTCGACTCCTGCGCGTGCAATTATTTTTTGAAGGCGCAATCGTTGGGATATTCACGGGCGTGGTCGTGGCGGCGTTGAGATTTTTACTCGACGAGGCGGACATCTATCGCCCGATAATTTTTGCGCGAGTCGACAGTTTAGGGAAAATTTTACTGGCGGCGGGCGTGATGATTTTGTTCGCGGAGATTTTGGCGCGGGCGGTGAAGTTCGATGCGCAAGTCGGCGGGAGCGGCATACCACAGATAAAAAAAATCTTGCAGGGGCAAGCGCAAATGTTCAAGCCGTTCCGATTGTTGGTGATAAAATTTTTCGCGACGGTCTTGGCAATCGGCGCGGGTATGTCGCTCGGTCGGGCGGGAATCAGCGTGCAATTCGGTTCGGTGATTGGAAATTTTTTCTCTAAGATAATTTACGCGGACAAGCGACAGCATGAGGCGGTTGAAGGAAACTTTTTATTGACGGCGGGCGCAGGCGCGGGCTTGGCGGCAATCTTCAACGCGCCGCTCGCAGGCGTAATTTTCTGCATAGAGGAGTTGCGCAAGCGGTTTTCGCAGGAAATTTTAATCGCGGCGATAACGGCGGCGGTTGCGGCATCTTTCGTCGTAAAAATAGTTTTCGGCGTGCGTCCCGTGTTCGAGACGATAACGGCGACGCCCTTGCACATGCCGTCAGTCATGACGACGCCGAATTTTGAAATGGTAGCCGCGATAAATGCCGCGCCTTTGAAAATCGCCGCGCTGTTTATTTTGCTCGGTGCGATTTGCGGAGTGGCGGGCGCATTTTTCTCGAAGGCGTTGTTATTTTCGCTGGACGCTTACGACCGCTTAAAAATTTTCGGCGCGAGAAGGTTTGCAATCCCGTTGTTGTTGGCAATTCCGCTTGGCATTGAACTTCCGCAAGTATTGGGTTGCGGCAATGTTTTAGTCGACGAGATTTTAATCACGCACGCGGCGTTGAGCTTGCTGATAGTTTTATTGGCGGGGAAAATTTTATTCACGCTGATAAGTTTCGGGACGAATGCGCCAGGCGGATTATTTTTGCCGGTCTTAGTCATCGGGGCGTTGACTGGAAATATCTTCGCGCGAATCGGCAATGGAATGCATTTATTCACGGCGGATTGGACGACGCTATTTATAATTTTTGGAATGGCGGCGTTCTTCGCGGCGGTTGTGAAAGCTCCAGTGACGGGCAGCATTTTAATCTTGGAGTTGACGGGGCAATTCTCGCACTTGGTCGGCTTGATAGTCGTATCGGGCGCGGCGTTTTTAATCTCGGACTTGTGCGGGGGCGAGCCGATTTTCTCCGCGCTGTCGAATCGAACAAAAAAGTGACTGAAGAAAATTCCTCAGTCACTTAAAATTTTTATCGCCTTAAAGCCTTAGGCTTGCCGAGAATTTCGCTGAGCACGAATGCATTCATGACGGTTGAGGGCGTTAAGTTCAAGTCAAGCTCCGTCGTTTCCTCGCGAACTTCTTGCACGGGAACTTTTGTTTGAATCTGCGCGGGCGGTTTGAATTTCGGGCGCAACTCGGCTTGTCGAGGAGTCTCGATAAAAATTGGAACCTCTTCGCCTGGAAAGTTCGGGTCGTTCGCAAGCGTCGGTATGTCGAAGTCAGGCGAATTATTTTCGGGCGGCGGGAGCCGTCTTTTTTTGCGGTCGGAAAGGTTATCGATAACCGTGATTGCCAGCCAGATTAAAAATATTGTTGCCAGTTCCATAGAATCACCCCGCAGAATTCGTGAGCTTGCCGTTACTCTCCGAACCGTCAGCGAATTGGAAAGTTATTTCCGCGTCCTTAGCGTCGCGAACTTTGATAGACGCCGCGCCGATTTTGAACGTGACGTTGGAGCCGCTCATCATGACCTTATCGATTGAGCCGCTCGCCAAGAAAATTTTATCGTCGCCCGCCGCGTAGTCGAAAATCGTATCCTTGCCGTCGCCGCTCTCGAAGTAGAAAACGTCCTTGCCCGCGCCGCCCCACAATGAATCGTTGCCCTTGTTGCCAAACAAAGTGTCGTTGCCCGCGTCGCCCCAGATTTTATCGTTGCCGAGTTCGCCAAAAAGCAAATCATTACCCGCGCCGCCGTTGAGCGAATCGTTACCCTTTCCGCCGCTCAAAAGGTCGTCGCCCGCGTCGCCGAAAAGTTTATCGTTGCCCGTCTCGCCGTAAAGCGAATCACTTCCCGCGCCGCCCAACAAAGAATCATTTCCCTTGCCGCCATAAATCGTGTCGTTGCCAGAGCCGCCGAGAATTGTATTAGCTTTGGCGTTGCCGGAAATTTCAATCGCGGTCGTGAGTTCGGAGGCGTCGATAACTTTAACTTTCTTGCCGTACGTTGAAGAGTCGAGCTTGTCGCCGTGCCCGCTGATAACGCTAACGGTCGTCATCGCCGTGTTGTACTTGATATAAGCGTCGTTGGGGTCGAGAACGTCGGGCAAAGTCTCAACTGAAACGTCGACGCTTTGCTTAGCCAAGTAGCTGACCAAGCTGTTTTGCTCCTTGAGAAACTTCGCAGTCGCCTTCGAGATGTCGGAATAATCGCTGTTGCTTGAATCAATTTCCTTCTGCAGTTTGTTATAAGCCTTAGTCAAATCGCCGTAGTCGGAGAGCGCGGCGTTGAGGTAGGAGTTTTCGGGCAGAGCGTCCTTGATTTTTTTCTTAGCCTCGCTTTTGAGCGAACCGCTTGTGCTTACTTTGAGCAATTCTTTAAGCTCGGAAGAAGGCAGATTGGAATAAATCGCCTGCAACAAATCGGGCGCGTTGTCCTTTAAGACGTTAAAGCACGCGCCCAAAACCGCGTCGGATAATTGTTTCTCAATCGTCCAAAGCGACGCGAAGTATTTAAACAGCGCAGTCTTGCCGAAGAATTCGTTATCCCAACTGAGGAGCGAAGTTTTCTTGCCGCTTTTAATCTTCGCCACGCTGTCAATGCCGACACTGCTAAGCGGAAAGGAAATTTTATAAGTGGTCGTGTCGTCGCCGTCAGTGACTTTAACTTTCCTGCTGTTGACGGGGCGGGTTAGCGTGTCGATAACGTCAGCTATTTTTTCGTCCCAAGTCTTGCCCTTCGCAATGAGCGTGTCAAAAACTTCGCCCGCGTCCTTTTCCTTGAGCGCGTCGTAGTAAGCCGTCATGACTTCGCGATAAACTTCGTC
>CAMYWI010000129.1 GCA_947302675.1 uncultured Selenomonadales bacterium
TCGCCGCCATTGATTGTCGAGTTTGAGCCGTTGTTGGAAATTGAGTCGTTGCCCGCGCCGACCTCTATTTTGACTGATTCGCCCCAGCTAGAAATGGTATTGACACCTTCGCCAGCATTGATTGTCGAGTTAGCTCCGCTGTTTTCAATGGAGTCATTGCCCGCGCCGCCGTCGATTGATACTGAATTGCCGTAGCTTTTAATAATGTCGTCGCCCGCGCCGCCGCTGAGTGTCGAATTGGAACCGGTGTTTTCGATAGTATCCTTACCTTCGCCACCGACGATTGAGACGTTCTCGCCAACGTTGTTATGAATGCTATCGTCGCCAGAGCCGCCGTTTATCGTGACATTGGAACCGCCGTTGTTATAAATTTGGTCATCGCCTTTGCCCGCGTCGATTGTGACCGAGTCGCCGCCGCCAGAATACATTCCGTTCCAAATAGTGTCGTTACCTTCGCCCGCATTGATTGAAACGTTGTTGCCGCCTTCATAGACGTGATTGTAAATGAAATCGCCACCGTCGCCGGCATTGATTGTGACTTGCGAGCCGTTGTTTTCAATGGTATCGTAACCGTCTTCGCTAACGATTGAGACATTGGAACCAGTATTTGAAATGGAATCGTTGCTATCATCCGCGTCGATTGTGACTTGCGAGCCGCTGTTTTCAATGGTATCGTTGCCGTAATCCGCGTAGATTTTGACTGAGTCGCCGCTGTTGTAAATGTAGTCGTCGCAGTCGCCCGCGTCGATTGTGACTTGCGAGCCGCTATTGTGAATGACATCGTCGCCGTCGCCCGTGTAGATTTTGACGTTGGAGAAAGTGTTATTGATTGAGTCGGCATCGTCCGTGCCATTGATAGTCGGCTCGATATAAATTTCATTACCGACAATGTTAAGAGTAGAAAGGCTCGCCGCGTCGCTTAGGACAATCCAACCGTCGCCGACAAAAATTACCACATCGGAGTTGCTAACCAAAGTCGAGTAACTGCCGATGCCGTCGTCGATTGTCAAGGTCGAAGTCGCGTTAAACCCGCTGATAGTATCCTTGCCGTCGCCCGTGTGATATTCAAAGGTAACTTTCTTGGCCTCGTTGGAAATGTTATCGTCACCTTCGCCGCCCGCAATCGTGACGTTTTTGGCGTCTTTCCCGTTGGAAATGACATCGTTGCCCGCGCCGCCGTTAATGGAGACTTTCGAGCCGCTGTTTGAAATATTGTCGGAGCCTTCACCGCCATCTACTGTGACGCTTTCGCCCACGTTGGAAATTTGATCGTTGCCTGCGCCACCATAAATCAAGTTGTCTGTACCACCGCTGAAAATTGTATCGTCATCAGCTCCGCCGTCTATCGTGACCTCGTTGGCGTACCAATTTTGAATGGAATCATTACCCGCGCCACCACTTAATGAAGATTTATGGCTAGCTGAGCTGTTACCGATATTATCGTTGCCATTGTCACCGCTTATTATGACTTCTGAACCCCAGTTATTAATGTCATCATCACCATCTCCGCCGTTTATCGTCGCGCCACTAGAATGACTATAACCATTAAGAATCGAATCGTCGCCGTCACCGGCATTGATTAAAACGTTGTTTCCTTCATTACCGATAGTGTCGTCGCCGTCACCGGCATTGATTGTTGCATTGTCCAGGACATTGATTATTTCGTCGTCGTCGTCCGTGCCGTCGACAATTACCTCATTGACAACTTCGGTTCCGATAATTTCAATCGCGCCGTTTATTGTGATTGAGCTGTTGTCGACCAGAGCGATAATCTCGGAGCCGCTTGAGACTGTGGAGTAAGTGCCCGTGCCGTCGCCGATTTGAAGGCTTGAACTTTCGTTATAAACATAAATAACATCGTTGCCGTCGCCCGCGTTATAGACGAAAAGATTATTGTCGCCGTTTAGCGTAACATCGTCGTCGCCCGCTCCACCATTAATTGTGACGTTGGCGGAATAATCGGAGGAGATAAAATCATCGCCGTCGCCGCCGTTGATTGAAACGTTGGAACCGTTGTTGGTAATGTGATCATTGCCGTCGCCACCATTGATTGTTACGTTGAAACCGTTGTTTGAAATGTCATCATTGCCTTCGTCGCCGTTGATTGAAGTTCTTTCACCGGAGTTGATAATACGATCATTGCCCTCGTTGCCGTTAATTGTGCTGTTGGAACCTGTGTTTTCAACTTGATCATCGCCGCCGAATGCTTCTACCACGACACCTTCGTCAAAATTATAGAGGGTGTCGTTGTCTTCCGTGCCGCTCTTCAAAGTGTCGTAAAAGCGTTGTAGCTCGAAAATAAATTTGTTCATGTCGAATTCCTCCTTGAAAAATTTTTAAGTGACTTTTTTTTTTCTAGTTTCATTATATTTTTTCGTGTCAATAAGTCAACGACTTAACAAAATTTTAATCCGTTGCAAGCGGGGCAAAATCGATTGAAATATAAACGTTGCTGTGCTAAAATTTTTTGCGAGGTGACTGAATATGCGAATGACGATAGTTGAAATGTTGAAAAAAGCGGGCGAAGATTTTATATCGGGAGAGAGCATCGCTGGCGAACTTGGAATTTCGCGCACCGCCGTCTGGAAACATATTCAAAAACTTCGTGAGCACGGCTACCAAATTATCAGCCGTGAGAGACGCGGTTACCAACTCAAGGACGCGCCCGACCTTCTTTTGCCGAGCGAAATTCAAATCGGACTCAACACGCAGATTATTGGCAAGGAAATGAAATATTTTCCGTCCGTCGACTCGACTAATCGCGTTGCAAAGGCTCTGGCGTATCACGGCGCGGAGGAAGGTACGATTGTCGTCGCCGAAGAACAGGATAGCGGCAAAGGTCGTCTCGACAGAAATTTTTATTCGCCGCGCGGCAAGGGCATTTGGTTTTCGGTAATCCTTCGCCCGAAAATTTTACCGCACGACGCGCCAAAATTTACGTTAATGGCGGCGGTGGCAGTCGCGGAGGCAATGGCGCGTTTCAACCTCAAAGCCGAAATAAAATGGCCAAATGACATTATGTTTGACGGGCGAAAACTCGTCGGCATTTTGACGGAGATAACGGGCGAGCTTGCCAGGATAACTTATATGGTCATCGGCATTGGAATTAACGTCAACATGAGTCGTGAAGATTTTCCCGAAGAACTTCAAAGCGTGGCGGCGTCGCTTGCCGAAATGAACGGCGAAGATTTATCGCGCGTTGAACTTTTCCGCGCAGTGCTCGAAGAGTTCGACAAACTTTATCGCGAAGTCAGCGCGTCGGGTTTTGACAAGATCATTGAACGCTGGAAGAAATATAACGTGACGCTCGGCAAAAATGTTCGCGTGATTTCGGCGGGTGACGGCGAGAGTTTCACGGGCAAGGCGATTGACTTGGACGAGGACGGCGCACTTGTCGTTGAGACTGCGCAAGGTCGACGAACTGTTTATGCCGGCGACGTTTCTATCAGATAAAAGAAAACACCCTCAACCCGCGCGGGCGAGGGATTTTTTTTTTTGCAATGTTAAGTTCAGAAGTCCAAACTCATGAGGACTTCGCCCGAATCAAGGTCGAAGATTTGAATTTTGTCATCGGTGATAGTCGCGACACTTGTCTTTTTATCTGCGCGGTTGCTCAAGTAAGGCGAGACGGTTCCGGGATTGAGGAAAATCGTATCGCCGCGCTTTTCCAAAACCGTCGTGTGAATGTGACCCGTGATAAAAATATCGGCGTGCAAGTGAGCCGCCATTTTATCTTTGTCGGCGTCGGTCGGCAACATGTGCCCGTGATTGATGACAATGCGCTTGCCGCCCGCATAAATCTGCGAGTACGACGACAACACCGGCACTTCCAAAACCAACTGGTCAACTTCCGAATCACCGTTGCCGCGAGCTATCACGAACGGAATTTTCGAGCCGTTAATCAAATTCGCCAAAGCTTTTGGATTGTAATCGTCGCCCTTGTAATTAGGATTGTTCGGACCGTGATAGAGCACGTCGCCCGCGTGAGCAATTACTTCCGCGTCGTAAAAAAATTTCTCCACAGCCCGCGCAACCCGGTCAACGTAGCCGTGCGAGTCGGAAAGAACTCCAATCTTCATTAAAAACTCTCCCTCCAATTTTTTTTGATTATAAAACCTTTGGCGAACGTCGGCAAGAAAATTTTTGGCGGGGGCGTTAATCGTTTGACATATTCCCTGCCAATCTATAAAATATCGTGGTATTCAGGAAAAAAATTTAGGGGGTGAGTGTTATCGCTATCACTATCGCAGCAGTCATTATCGCAATAATTCTCGGCGCGGTCGGCGGCTACACGGCACGTAAAAAAACTGCCGAAAAACAAATCGGCACGGCGGAAGACGAGGCGCGGCGCATTGTCGAAGAGGCGCGAGAAAAATCTAATGCAGAAAAAAAAGAAGCCATCCTTGAAGCTAAAGAAGAAATTCATAGAATGCGGCAGGATCTCGACCGCGATACCAAAGAAAGACGCAACGAGCTTTCGCGGCAGGAGCGGCGTGTTGTTCAGAAGGAAGAAAATCTCGACAAGAAATTGGATTCGCTGGAAAAAAAGGAAGTTCTTCTGAGTAAAAAAGAGACAAGGCTTAACGAGTCGCAGGCGCGGCTTGACGCAATGCAGGAAAAAGAAGACGCCGAACTTGCACGCATTGCCGAGCTTAGCCGAGACGAGGCGCGAACAATTTTGATGAGCGAAGTCGAGGAAGGTCTCAAGCACGACAAGGCAGTTAAAATCAAGGAGTACGAGTCGCAAATACGCGACGAGGCAGACAAAAAGGCGCGTGACATTCTAAGCACGGCAATTCAACGTTGTGCGGCAGATCACGTGACGGAGACAACGGTATCAGTCGTTGCACTTCCAAGCGACGACATGAAGGGAAGAATTATCGGGCGCGAAGGTAGAAATATCCGCACACTCGAAACGGCGACGGGCATTGATTTAATTATCGATGACACGCCCGAAGCGGTCATCTTATCGGGCTTTGATCCTGTTAAAAGAGAAATCGCCCGCGTGGCACTTGAAAGGTTAATTGCCGACGGACGAATTCACCCCGCGCGGATTGAGGAAATGGTCGAGAAGGCAACGCGCGAAGTCGATAGCCGCATGAAAGAGG
>CAMYWI010000130.1 GCA_947302675.1 uncultured Selenomonadales bacterium
GCGATGAGACTTCCACAGTAGCGGCGGGCGCGTTGATTACGTCAATCAGCAAGGTAAGCAACTCGCAAGTCAGCGGCTACGAGGTCATTGAATTAAACTACGCGACTAACTTGGTCAAGAGCAATGTTGCGGTTCAAGTCACTAAGACTAAACCGGGCAACACCTAAAGAATAACTCGACATAAAAATTTTTTGCGCGGTCTCAATCGAGGCGGCGCATTTTTTTACTTAAATCTTATTGCAAGCAAAAGAATTTCTGATATAATGCGGGCGAAGAAAGGAGGAAGGTTCTTTATGCCCGTGAAAATTTTAATCTGCGCGATGACGCTGGTAGCGTTGCTGATGAGCGGCTGCGGCGGAGAAGAAAAAGTCGAGGGCAGTCCCGATAAAGCAATCCTCGCTTATGCGGAGATATTCATGAAGGGCGAGTCGGAAAATTTGGCGGCGGCGGGTTTTTCGGAAGAGTACAAGGAAAATATTCGCGGTCAAATGACAGAGGCGTTCAGCGAATCTTTCAAAGACGTTGCGCCGCTCAACGACGCGAGCTTAAATCAAGTCGCTCAAAAATTTTATACGCGCTTTAAAGACGATATAAAGTTCAAGGCGACGCTCAAGAAAGCTGACGCCAAAAATCCCGTCGTAGAGCTGACAACCACTCCGCCGGATCAAATCGGAGCTAATCGCGCGGCGGTCAACAATGACGAGCTAATTGCTTTAATCGGAATGGTCGGGCAACTCAAAGCCGACGGCGCAACTGACGAACAACTTGCCAACAATCCCGAAGTTCAAAAGTTGGCGGTGACCGCGCTTGAAAAATATATCGATAACATTCCTCTGCAAACGGAAAAAAGTCTCGACGTAATTTGCGAGGCGGTCAAAGGCTCCGACGGCAAAACCCTTTGGGTTCCGCAAGATCTTAAAGTCTTCAAGAACTTTATAAGAGGGCAATCTTAATTCGGCAGTACAAAATTTAAAAATAAACAGGAGGCATTTTTTATGCTTAGGAAAGTTTTGTTTGGTTTGTTGACGGCACTGCTCGCGCTCAGCTTGGTTGGCTGCGGCGGCAACAAGGGCGGCGACGCCGAGAAGAAGGACGACAAAGCGGCGGAAGTTAAGGTCGAGGGCACTGCCGATAAAGCAGTCCTCGCCTACGCGCAACTTTACGCTTACGGCGTTATCGAGGACGAGAATCAAGCGGCGGCGGGCATGACCGAAGCCGACATTGAAAAAGTCCAAGAGCAAGTCATTGCGCCGTTGGTTGAGTCTTTCAAAGGCTACCCGCTCAGCGATGAGAGCGTCGCCACTATGACCGCGCAGTACATTGAAAAACTTCACACCGCTATGGACATGAAAGCAACCGTTAAGACAGACGACAAGGAACACCCCGTTGTTGAACTCACCGCCACGACGATTAACCAAGAAGGCGCGTCGAAAGTTGCCGAGACCAACGCTGATTTGGTCGCGCTCGGCACCGCTTATGCCGAACTCCAGGCTCAAGGCTTGACCGAAGAACAACTCAAGGAAAGCCCCGACTTCCAACAGTTCGCGCTTGAGTCAATCGACAAATTCATCAACGAGTTCCCGCTCAACGCTGAAAGCACCCTTGAGGTCACCTGCAATGTTGTTGAAGGTTCCGACGGCAAAATGTACTATGCACCCGCCGACCCCCAAGCCGTTGCAAAATTCGTGACGGGTCAGAAATAATTTTTAGCAAAAAATTCTTTGCTCGGCTTTCGTCGGGCGATTTTTTTTAACAAAGGAGATGAGGACATGCAAAGGGCGATTCAAAAAATTTCCTTGCTACTGATAATCTGCGCGGCGATTTTAATAAGCGGTTGCGGCGACGACACGCCTAAGGAAAAACTCGCGCCCGTAACTAAAGCGGCGAGTTTCGACGACGAATACAACGCGCAGGATACGTGGCTGATTTACTGGTATCTTTGCGGCACGGATTTAGAGACGGAGGGCGGCGCGGCGTCGGCTGACTTCCAAGAACTTTTGAACGTCACGTTGCCGGCGAACGTAAAAGTTTTGATTCAAACGGGCGGCACCGAGCAATGGCAAAACAACGTTGTCACGAGCGGCGCAGTCGAGCGTTATCTTTACGCCTCTGACGGTCTGCAACGCCTCGAAACTTTGCAAGATGCCGACATGGGCGACATGAATACTTTGGCTGACTTCGTGCGCTACGGTTCGCAAATGCCTGCCGACCACAGAGTTTTTGTTTTCTGGGATCACGGCGGCGGCTCGGCGGCGGGCGTCTGTTTCGACGAGCGCACGGGCAACTGTCTTGACTTGAATGATATTCGCAACGCATTTACCGCGACGCACCAACCTTCCGCCGATAACCCGCCGTTTGAAATGATTGGTTTCGACGCTTGCTTAATGGCGACTTATGACACGGTTAACACGCTTGACGGCTTGACGCGCTTTATGACTGGTTCGGAAGAAGTGGAGCCGGGCTTGGGTTGGAACTACACGGGCTGGGTTGGAGCTTTGGCGCAAAATCCTGCAATGGGCGGCGCGAAACTCGGTCAAGTCATTTGCGATACCTACTACTCCGCGTGCTCGGAATACGACTTGGAAGATACCGTCACGCTGTCGGTTATCGACTTGAATCAACTGCCCGAACTTCGCACGGCTTACGAGGCGTTCGGGCTTGAGGCTTTAAAGTTGGCGTATCAGAATCCGAGAAACTTTTTCTCCAACTTCGGGCGCGGCGCGATTAACGCGGAGAATTACGGCGGCAACACTCGTCGAACGGGCTACACAAACATGGTTGACTTAGTCGATTTGGCGAAGAGCAACCAAAGCATTTTGCCCAAAACCGCCGACAGGTTGATTAGCGCGGTTGACGGTGCGGTCGTTTACAGAATCAACGGCGCGTACCGCAACAAGGGCGGCGGCTTGTCGAGTTTCTACAGCTACAGCGGCGACGAGCAGAGCCTTGTCAATTATCTCAATCAAGACGCGGCTCCTCTTCCGCAGAAAATTTTGTACTACTATCTGATTTACGGCGAGATCCCCGACGACGTTAAGTCTTATGTCGAGCAAGCGCAACTTCCCGAAACGCCCGCGCCCATGCCGACGGCTCCGCCCGCGCAGAGGCAGGAGATCTTCCAAATTTCGCAGCTGGAAGATTTCCCCGTGCAAATGGACAGCAACGGCAATGCGTTCGTTCAGCTCAACACGGAGCAAATGGATTTGTTGTCGAGCGTGCATTGCCAGTTGCTTTACATGGGGCTTGAAGACGACGTGATTCTTTATCTTGGTAGCGACGCTGATGTTAATGCGGACTGGGACAGCGGCAGGTTCACGGACAATTTCAGAGGCGTTTGGCCAATGCTTGACGGTCACCCCGTTTACGTCGAGATCACGGCGGAGAATGACGGCTACAATCTTTATGCAATTCCGGTTAAGCTTAACGGCGTCGAGTGCAATTTGCTTGTCGCCTACGTTTACGAGGACGAGAAATATTATATCTTGGGCGCACGCAAGGGCATTGACAATCACGGCATGAGCGACCGCGATTTGATTAAACTCCGCGAGGGCGACGAGATCACTACGATTCATTACGGCATGACGATTTCGGGCGACGACGAAGACTTTACACAGGTCGAAGTTGACACGTTCCAAATCGGTGCCAATCCCGAAATTAAAGACGAGCCGCTCGGCGACGGCAACTACGGCTACGGTTTCGAGTTCATGACGCCGACAGACGACAGCGCGTTCTCCAACTTTATCATGTTCACGGTCAACGGCGGCGAGATCACGACGAACATTGACGTTCAGTAATTGGAGGAATTTATTTGTCTAACAAGACAGAGATTGACGAAACCAAGACAAAGGATTTTCCTAAGCGAACAAATCAGTTGATTGCGTTGACGGCTTTGATTTTGGCAATCTGCGCGACATTCGCCTCACTTTACGCGGGCGCGAACGCGAGCAAGGGAATTTTGGCGCAAGGTCAAGCGTCGGACGGCTGGGCATATTATCAAGCAAAGAGCATTAAAGAAACGATGTATCGAATGCAGATTGAGGCGTTGGAGACAGACCCGCCCGATAATGTTGACCCGGCGAAGTTAGAAATATTAAGGCAAAAGTATCAGCAGACCGCCGACCGCTACGACGCCGAGCAGTTAGAAATACGCAAGGCGGCGAATCTTAAGGAGGCGGAGCGCGATCATTTCTTGGAACTGAATCGCGGTTTCGCGGGTTCGCTGACTTATTTGCAAATCGCGATTTTGCTCGTGTCGCTGTGCGGGCTAATGAAGGAAATTTATTTTTGGTACGCGGGCATGGCGATAGGCGCGTTCGGAATTTTTAACTTTGTTCAGACAATGATGATGGTTTGAAAAATTCTTGCCGCTCGAAAGTTTTGGGCGGCTTTTTTATTGCGAGCACGAAACAAATTGCGCCGATTAAAATTAAAATCAGTGCGTCAGGAAAAAGCTTTGGAGCCGCGCCCATTGATTCGTTCGGGAAGGTGTAGCCCGAAAGTATGAACGCCGGAACAGGATACATTGTCGTTGCGCGAATGAAACTGATTTCGCGCTTGAAAAATCGTGCCACCAATGCGCACATGCCCTCCACGCTGAAAATGAATGCGCCGCCCAAAATTAACACGTCGACGAGCGGAAAGTTGTCAAAAATTATCGTCGGGATATTCTTTACAATGTCGGGCGCGAAAAGTATTCTGAACAGCAAAAGATAAGCCAACGCCGCGCCAAAAATAAAAATCAATCTGCGCGGGCTTTTTCTTCGGCGAACTTTGCTTGAGCCAATGCGGATTGAGTGGTGTCGCGTTGCATTTCGGTCAAAGCCGCCGCCTCGACTTGCTGAGCTTGAATCGCCGCGATATTCGCCTCAAGCTGAAGTTTTTGCGCATCCAAGTCTCGCCCGTCGATTTGCGCAATGACTTGTCCCGCTTGAACAGCGTCGCCCTCCTCAACCAAGAGTTTCACGACGCGCCCAGAAATTTTTGAGTTAATGTCTATTTCTTTGGCGTCGGCTCGTCCCCATGTGACTTCCTGCGAAATTTTTCCGCGAAGTACGACGGAGAAATTTCGCTGTACGTGCGCAAAAGTTTTTCCTG
>CAMYWI010000131.1 GCA_947302675.1 uncultured Selenomonadales bacterium
GTCGGACGGCAACATTGTTTCCAACGTCTTTATCCGCAACAACACCGACGTTTCTGTCGAAATCAGCAACCGCGCAGGTACCTCCTCTGAAACTGCAGTTGTTCAAAGCGCGGTCGGACAGGACTTCAAAGTTGGCGACTACGTCGCGCAGGTCAATACAACTTCGCTCACCTATGACGGCTTGGCGGACTTCTTTGTCGCAACTGGCAAGAATGCTTCTATCTCGGTCAGCTCGAACGTCGAACAAAGAGCAGTCTTGTGGCTCGGCAACCAGAGCAACGCTCAATTCAAGGGCGATATCAGAACTGTCGACGCACGTAACTCCACCGTCAATTCCGAGTTGGCTGGCGGCGACCTTGACGAAACCATTTACGGCGGCTCAGCGAACAACAGCCTCTGGGGCGGCAACGGCGGCGATGACTTGCTTGTTGGCGGTAGCGCAGGCGGCAACATCTTCTTCTTCACCAACGGCAACGGCAACGACACTATCAGCGGTGCAAAAGAAGGCGACGTGGTTGTCCTCTCCGAAGTCACGATTGAACAAATTTCCTCGTCTTACGAAAACGGCGTGGCAACGGTTAACTTCACCAGCGGCGGCAAGCTCACTGTCAACGACGCGGATAACGTAACCTTCATTACGACGCAGGGCGACCAGTCCCAAGTCTACAACATCAATAAAGAATGATTCGTTTAAACCCGAATAATTGTTAGCAGTTTTTTAACTGCCATTTCAGCCTCGATTAACGTCGAGGCTTTTTTTTATCCCGCTTGAAAGTACAATGCTTGACTATTCAAGCAATAAAAATTTGCTCGTATCTATCGAAGTTCAATGTTGTTGATTATGACGGACTCTGCCGATAATTCTTTTAGAAATTTTTTACTAGACTCTTCGCCGAGAACTAAAATCGCCGTGCTTGAAATGTCTGCGACGGCTCCGCAATTTTCCAAGTCACCCGAAATCACCACGCTGACGGAAGCGACATCGTTATCCGTCGGCAAACAAGTTTTAGGATTGATTATGTGATGATAGCGGCGACCGTCAACGATAAAAAATTGCTCGTAGTCGCCGGAAGTCGAGAGCGCGGCATTTTCAAGTTCGATGACTTCGGAAACTTCATGTTCGCCGCGAGGATTCTTTATCCCGATTTTTTTCTTTCCAAAAGCGAAGATACTACTCGCGCCGAAGTCGATAATGCCGTCGGTTATGCCGTGTTTGATGAAAATTCTTCGTGCGACATCAGCACCGTAGCCTTTGCCGACGCCGCCAAGATTTACTTTCACACCGGCTAAATCCAGTTTCGCGCTTTGTTCCGTTTCGTTCAAGTGCAAATGTTTATAGCCGACAAAATTTTTCACGGCGTCGATTTCCTCCTGCGTGGGTAAAGTTTCAGTCTTGCGAGCGTTGCGCCACAAATCAACCGCCGCTCCAACAGTAACGTCGAACGCGCCGCCTGTAAGCTCGGAATAATTTTGCGAGAGCTTGAGCATTTCAAAAACGTCCGCGCTGACTTTGACGAACTCACCGCTCCCTGCGTTGTCGTTTAAATTTTTTACGTCGGCTTTGATATTGTCGACGAGTGCAAAAATTTCGTCAAAGCTTTCATCAACGGCGGCTTGAGAATTTTTCCCTTGAGCCTTGAGTGTCACGAGCGTACCCATAACTTTTTCTGTTCGCTCGTAATGTTGATTGCCGCAACCGCTTATCAGCAATGCCGCGCAGATTATTGCCGCTAAAAATTTTTTCATTTGCTTGCCTCTTCGACTGCGCGTTTAGTCGTCTCGACGAACTGGCTGTAGGAAATGCTCGCGCCCGATATGGCGTCGACTTTGCTTAAGTCCTGAGTCTCGACCAACTGCGCGGGATATTTTTTTATCGCGGTGACGGCGGTTTGAGCTTTCTTGTAGTCGGCGGAGTCTTTGCCGAGAAGCGAGCCGTAGTCTTCGCCTTTGATGTTGCCGAAAAGGTCATAACCTTCAAAGTCGGCGGCGACAATTTTTTTATCCTTGATTGTGAGAGTCAAAACGCTTTTGCCGAGTTTCTCATCAAGCGAACTCTCGACGGTGTAAGTGCCGTCGCGAGCGTTGCTCAAGTCGATTTTATTCTGCGCGGGCTTAGGCGCAGGTTTTTCCTCACCGCAACCCGTCATTAACATACACGCCGCGAAGATTGACGCTAGAAATCTTTTCATGGCTTAATCCTCCCGTGCTCCAAGACAATGCAACGCTGAGCCTCTTTGCCAACGTCGGGCGAGTGCGTGACGGTTATGATTGTGTGACCTTCGGCGTGCAGTTCGTGAAAAATTTTCATGACGAGATTTTGATTAGCCTCGTCCAAGTTACCGGTCGGCTCGTCAGCAGACGCGCTGTTGTTCGCCGCCGCTAAGTTGGCTGGGCAAGTGATTCGCCCTGTCCTCTAAGCCGACGCGCTTAAGGGAGGTCATTGCGTCGTTTAAGTCGGGCAAACCGTGATAATATTGCGCGACCATAATGTTTTCAACAGCGGTCAAATATGGTATAAGGTGGAACTGCTGAAAGACCATGCCGATTTTCTCACGGCGTATTTCGGTAAGCTGTTGCCCGTCAACGTCTTGAAGGTCGATACCGTCCAAGATGACTTCGCCGCCGGTTGCTTTGTCCATACAGCCGATAATATTCATGAGCGTCGTCTTGCCGGAGCCGCTCGGTCCCATAATCGCAACCCACTCGCCTTTTTCGACCGCAAAATTTATTCCGTCGAGTGCGCGAACTTTCCCGTTGTAAATCATCGAAACGTTTTTAAGTTCAAGTAATGCCAAAATTTATTCACCTCTCAAGACAATGGCGGGGTCGACAGCGGTTGCGATGCGCACAGGTATCAAGCTTGCCGCGCCCGTCACGATTATGGACAGCACGATTGATAGAATAGCTATCGACACTGAAAAATAAATGCCGCGCCCGAAGACTTGCAAGCTGACACTTTCCGCGAACAGATAGCCGAGTCCGCTCCCGAATAAGCCGCCGAACGCTCCAAGCAAACAACCTTCGCCCAAAAATTCACGGACGATATTTTCATTCGCCGCGCCCAATGCTTTCTTCAAGCCGATTTCCTTGCGTCGTTCCGTTACGACTGCCATCATCGTTGTGCTTACGCAAATCAGCGTTAAAAGCAAGACGACCGTCGTCACGATAAGCACCAGCACTTGAAGTTTGCTGAGCACGTTGAATTCGGAGTTGGCGATTTGCTGAACGAGTTGCGGCTGAATTCCTTCGACGCTCTTTGAAATTTTCGCCTCGATTGAACTGAGGTTGTCGCCTTCCGCCACGACGCTGAATTGTGCAACGGAAACCTGCGCGGGTTTGTCGACAATCGCTTGAAGGTCGGCAAGATTCATAAAGGCGAAGTCCTCTTCCTTGCCGCCCGTCGAGACGATGCCGCTGACGACGTATTTTTTCATGGCGGTACCCTCGCCCGCGCTAATTGTGACTTCTTGCCCGATAATTTCAGTCGGCTCGTAAGGAGAAAAAATTTTGGCAAGCTGTGCGCCGATTAAAACTTCGCGCTCGCCTGCTGTAGGATAAGCTCCTTCAATCTGCCAATATGGGCTGACTTTCTGCAATTCGGCAAAATCCGTGCCGCCCGTCAAAATGTATTGCTTGTTGATTTCCAGTCGCTCGTATAGAAATGGAGCCGCGCCGATTATTTCATGCCCCTGCAGGACTGCGCGGACTTCGGAGATTTTTTCAAGATTGAAAGTCGCCGCCTCGTTCGCAGGAATTATCAGCAGGTTTGCGCCATAAGCTCTGAACTCTCTGCCGAGTTGTTGAGGCACTTCGCGATAAACCGTCACCATGCCCGAAATTATAGTCGCGCCGACTGCAACCGCGATTAACGCAATTAACATTCGCATTCGCCGCCGCAGGAGTGAATAAAAAATCATTCGTAGAAAAAATTTTACTTTCATTAATTTACCTCCCGTGTAAGACCTCCGCAGGTTGCAAACTCAAAAGCATTCTGATTGCGGGCAAGCTTCCGACTAAAAGCACGACGACCATAAGCACGCTGACTATTGGCAAGACCGCCGCGTTATTGACGATAGCCGAGCCGAAAACCGTTGTGCCAATTATCTGCGCAAGCCCTAAACTCACGACGTAGCCTAAAATCCCGCCGCCGAGTCCCGCGATAAATATTTCCGTCAACACGAGGAGAATCACGCCGAGATTCGTTGCGCCGATTGCTTTCAAAAGTCCGAGTTCGCGACTTCGTTCCATGATGTTCGCGCTGACCAGATTTGAAACTCCCAATGCCGTCGACAACAAACTTAACGCCGTGATTAGTAGCATAAGCAGTTGAGTTTTCTCCAGGATTTTGCCTTCCGACTCGGCAATTTGTCTGACCGGTCGCGCAGAGAAATTTGCAATGACCTCTTCAATCTGGTAAGCTATCGCGCTGACGTAAGCAGTGCAGTACCAAATTTCTTTCTCCTGCTGACTGAGCAAATCGGGATTCGCCGCCGCTTTGCGAGCCAAGTCATTTTCGGGCGTCGTGATTGCGCTGACTTCAATGCTACCGATTTTGCCGGACACGTTCAAAATTTTTTGCATAGCCGCAAGGTCGATAAGTATTTGGTTATCTTCGTCGCCTCCGCCCGAAACTATTCCGCTGATTTTAAAGTCGCCAATCATGTCGCCGACGTGAAGATTTTTTTCTGCCGCGAGCTTTTTACCAATCAAAGCCTCGTCAATATGCGCGGGCGCGGAACCTTCAATTTGCCACCACGATTTCATTTCAAGGACGCCCGTTGAAAAAGTCTCGCCCGTCGGCAAAGTCATTTCGTGATTAAACCAAGTGCCCGACGCCGGAATTTTTTCGCCGCTTGAAAGTGTTAAAGTCCCGTCGAGTTTCGGCGCGAACGCCACGATATTATTCGTCCAGAAAATAGTTTTTATCTTGCCCAAGTCGCTCTCGTTCAGATATTCTTGCGCGTCGAGTCCGTAAACGTCTTTGAGCAGTGCAGAATTCTTCGGAGTGACCGTGATATTTGCGCCGTAAGCTTTAAGCTCCTGATTAACTTTGTCGCCAACGTCGAACATGACATTTAGCATCGCCGCCGCCA
>CAMYWI010000132.1 GCA_947302675.1 uncultured Selenomonadales bacterium
GGAATTAGGAATGTGGAATTAGGAATGGAAAGGCGGCGGGAATTTTTGAATACACTCAGTTAGGAAAGGTTTCGTTTAGGGAAAGGGCGTGATGAATGTGTTCAAAAAAATAAAACAGCGCGGGCAAGTCCTTCTGCTCTACGCCTTGATGATTCCGACGCTGTTTTTCTTTGTCGGGATAACTTTTGATTTGAGCTGGTATTATTTGAACGTCGCGCGAATGCAAAATGCGGCGGACGCGGCAGTCCTCGCCGGAGCGCAAAAGCTTATCGAGCAAGAAGGCACGCTGTCAGATTACAACTATACGACCTTTATCAACCGCTATGACGGTAGCAAGGTTTCGCCGTCCTCGCGCAACACTTTCAACGGCGACAGCATTGCCAAGGATTACGTCGGTAAAAACATTTCCGGCGGCAAGTCACTTTGGATGAGCGACACGATGACGGATGTAGTCACTAAGAATGATTTGCACTTCAGCAGCACACTTTCAGGCAACATAGATAATAATTATGATATTTTGTATTATCACGTCATGTTGGAAGAGGAAGTGCCGCACATGATGCTTGGCAAGTTTTTCCCCGACATGAACGCAAAAGTTTCGTCAGTCGCCAAGATAACGCAGTTCATGAAAGGCTACGACCTTTATCAACAAGTAAAACTTCTGGAGGATAAGCAAACTTATTCTTCGTGGAATGACATTTACAAGCAAAAAAATGATTCGGAGACTGCCGCCAATGACCGCATTGTTATTTTGTCAAGAGACTCAACTTTGGAAGACGCCCACTACACCGAGGAGGCGAACCTTACCGACTCAAATTATCTTTTTGACAACTTGCTTATTACAACCGACCCCGCCGCGCCGCAAAGCTCCAGCATGACGATAGACCACTGGGCTTATCGAACGTATCGGATAATAAATATCGACACGGTTTATACCACGCGCGATTATACTTTTTACAACGGCAACAGTTCCGCTCTGGAAAAGATTCGCGAAACAAATTCCGATTATGATGATTTAAGGGACGACGAGTTGGCGGAGTTACTTGCAAAGGATTTTTATGACCCGTTGTACGTGCGCATTGAGAGCGAGCCGCGCGGCGAACCTGTTCGACAAATCATTATCAACGTCAATGTCGCCAACATGAACGAGATTACTGACCGCCCAATCGTTTTATTCTATGAAGGTCCAGAGTACGATGAATCTTTGCCCGTTATTTTAAATCTCAACGCGGACTTTCGCGGCGTCCTCTACGCGCCCATTAGCCCCGTCGTCATTAACGGCAACAATCATGAATTTCAAGGTTTCGTCGTTGCAGAAAAGTATGTTCAGCTTGAAACCGACGACAACACCGGCGAAGACGACTACGACGACGACAAAGACAAAATGCTTATTGACGAGTTCGGCAATGTTGAGTATAAAAAAATCGGCGGCTCCTATGAAACCGTCGATAAATCGAATTTGGCGTCCACATACAATCTTTCCGCCTATTCGAGCTTTGATTCTTTTAATCTGATTCGGCTTGAGTATAATTTGTCGGATTATTTGTTCACGACTGAGGATGCCAAAATGCGAATTTGAGATTTTACGCGAGCTTGAAAGTTATGACGTTAACGCCGTCTTCGTACGTGTGGGAATAATTTTGGGCAAGGTTATGAAGAATAGCCGCGCCGAGATTCTCCTCGTCGAAGTCGGCGAAATTTTTTTCAAGCGGATTGTGATTCTTGCCCGCACACGTGAATTTAATCTCTATTGCGTCATCAACTTCCGAGTAGGTCACGTCAAGCGAAATTTTTATATCGTCTCCCGCGCAGGCGTTGTCGAGCATTTCATAAATCAATTCCTCGCAACAGAGTTGAAGGCGATTAGTCCTGCGCGACGCCACGCCGTATTTCTCCGCGAAAGTCTGAATGCCGCCCTGCAACTTCATCAAGTCAAAGGCGCGTTCGGTAATTTCGTAGGAGAAATATTTTTGTTTGTGGATAAAGGCAATAGTCTTGGGGCGTTGGGGCGCGTCGAAAATTTCTGCGGGCGTGCCTTGCTCGTAAATCTCACCGTCGGCGAAAAACAAAATTCTCGTGGCGACTTCGCGGGCAAAGTTCATCTCGTGCGTGACGATTAGCATTGTCAGATTTTGTTTGGCAAGCATACGGATAACCGCCAAAACTTCGCCGACCATAGTTGGATCAAGCGCGGAAGTCGGTTCGTCAAAGAGAATCACCTTTGGATTCATCATGAGACTACGGCAAATGGCGATACGCTGTTGTTGCCCGCCCGATAAGAATTCGGGATAAGCCGCCGCTTTGGAAGTCAAGCCGACCTGCGCGAGCAAGCCCATTGCCTTTTCGCGAGCCGCCTCCTTTGTCATGCCAAGTAGTTTTATCGGCGCGACCGTTAAATTTTCCATAACGTCCATGTGCGTGAAGAGATTAAATCTTTGCCAAACCATGCCCATGCTCCGACGGATTTTGTCAATGTCGACGTTGGGCGCAGTAATCTCTTGTCCGTCGATAAAAATTTGCCCGGCGTCGGGCGTTTCCAACAGCTCAAGACTGCGAAGGAAGACACTTTTGCCGCAACCAGAGCCGCCGATTATCGCAATGCGCTCGCCTTCCTCGACAGTTAAATCTATCCCGCGCAGGACTTCCAAACTGCCAAAAGATTTTTTCAGCCCGCGAACTTCAATAACACTCATTAATCGACCTCCAAACTTTTTAAACCTTAGCGGCTAGTCGAAACGCAGAAGGGGCGGCATGGACGCCGCCCCTTGACACCGCGTTTGAACAGGATGTTCAAGCGGTGCCGCCCCCGCGAGGCGAGTTTCTTTGCTTCTTTCTTTGCTCGGTCAAAGAAAGAAGGTTAAACACAAAAGAAAGTAAGATTACGCGAGGTCTTCTCCGTCAGAGGCGATAACTTTTTTATACCAATAGAAAGAATCCTTGCGAGAGCGAGAGAAATCGCCGGTACCGTCGTCGTGACGATTGACATAGACAAAGCCGTAGCGTTTGGCATATTGACCCGTGCCCGCGCTCACGCAATCGATACAGCCCCAAGTCGTGTAGCCGATAAGCGGCACGCCGTCTTCAACCGCCTCGCCAATAGCTCTGATATGCTCGCGGAAATAGCTGATACGATAGTCGTCATGAATCGCACCGTCCGCCTCAACTTTGTCAAAAGCTCCAAACCCATTTTCCACAACCATAATCGGCGTGTCGGGGTAGCGCGACGCCAATTTGTTCAGCGTCCAACGCAAGCCGTCCGGATCAATCTGCCAGCCCCAATCGCTCGCCTTGAGGTAGGGATTTTTCGCGCCGCCAAGCATACTGTCTTCGATTTTATCAGCGTTCTTATCGGCGGTCACGCAACTTGACATGTAATAGCTGAACGTGTAGAAGTCAACCTTGCCCTCGCGCAGAATTTTCTTGTCGTCCTCGTTGTCCATGAACGCCGTATCGATTCCCATATCACGATAAAATTTCTTGGCGTAGTAGGGATAAGCCCCGCGAACTTGCACATCACCGCAAAGGTCATTGCAGAAATTATCCGTGCGCTGAGTCTCCAACATGTCTTTAGGGTTCGGCGTCAAAGGATAGCGCGTCACGTGACAAACCATATTGCCAATCATGAAGTCGGGATTAATCTTGTGCCCCGCGATAACCGCCTTAGCCGACGCGACGAACTGATTATGCAGTCCCTCAATCCTCTGTTGAGGAACGTCCGTAAGCTCACCGAACTTACAGGGCGAAGTCCGATTCAAATCCTCGTCTTGAATAATTCCCACGCTGTAAAGGTTGCCGACCGTCGGCGACATGAGCGACATGTTAATTTCGTTGAACGTCAGCCAATACTTAACCTTGTCCTTGAAACGCTCAAAGCAGGTCACGGCGTACTTGACGAACAAATCAATCGTCGCACGATTGTAATAGCCGCGATATTTCTTGACCAACTCGAAGGGCATTTCATAATGATTGAGCGTGATGAGCGGCTCGATACCGTACTTGCGGCACTCGTCTATTACGTCTTCATAAAATTTCAAACCCGCCTCGTTCGGAGTGGCGTCGTCGCCGTTTGGAAAAATCCTCGCCCAGTTAATCGAGAACCTAAAGCACTTAAAGCCCATCTCCGCGAAAAGCGCAATGTCCTCTTTGTAGTGATGATAGAAGTCAATCGCCTTGTGCGAAGGATAGAACGCGCCGTCCTCAATCTTCGGGCAGAAAGTGCGCGGTGTGTTCACGTCGCCGCCCAAAAGCATGTCGGGCACGGAAAGCCCCTTGCCGTCTTCGAGGTACGCGCCCTCAACTTGATTGGCGGCAACCGCTCCGCCCCACAGGAAATTTTTCGGAAATGCCATAAAGGATTCGCTCCCTTCCAAAAAGTTGCGGTCATTATATCACAGCCGCCAAAAATTTTCCTGCTTTTTGCAACGGAAAATGATAAATGCTATAATGCGGCGAAAGGAGGCTTTTTAATGGAAAATGTATTCGACACCCTCACGGAGCGCGGATTCATAGCGCAGTGCACCGACGAGGCGGAAGTTAAGAAATTACTCGGCGAGAAAAAAGTTACGTTCTATATCGGCTTTGATCCGACGGCTGACAGTTTGCACGCAGGTCACTTTATCGCGCTAATGGCAATGGCGCACATGCAACGCGCGGGGCACCGCCCGATTTGTTTAGTCGGCGGCGGCACGGGAACTGTTGGAGATCCTTCGGGGCGTTCGGACTTGCGCAAGGTCATGACGGACGAAGTTATCGAGCACAACTGCGAGTGCTTTAAAAAGCAAATGGCGCGGTTTATCGACTTCAGCGACGGCAAGGCGTTAATGGTCAACAACGGCGACTGGCTCCGCAAGCTCGGCTACATTGATTTACTTAGAGAAGTCGGGGCGCATTTCACGGTTAATCGTATGCTTGCCGCCGAGTGCTACAAGCAGCGTTGGGAGAAGGGCTTGACGTTCCTTGAGTTCAACTACATGGTTATGCAGGCTTACGACTTTTACAAGCTCAACGGCGATTACGATTGCATTTTGCAAATGGGCGGCGATGACCAGTGGTCGAATATAATTGCGGGCGTCGAAC
>CAMYWI010000133.1 GCA_947302675.1 uncultured Selenomonadales bacterium
GCTCTTCCGATCTCCTTCGCCACGCATGACATTCACGACATCAAAGTTGCAATCAATCTGCTCAACAACAGCGTCTATATCAATCAGCTTGAGGGCAAGCAGGGCGACAAGGGCGAAATAAATCTGCACGGCTCCGCGCAACTCGACGGCGCACTTGATTTGAGTTTGAAGGCGACCAACCTTGAGCTTGGAATTTTCAGCAAGGCGGCGGGCTTGGATATTGAGACGGAGGGCACGGCGAACGTCGTCGCCAAAGTCAGCGGCACGACCGATAATCCGTTTGGCGAATTGCTCTTGCAGGCGACGGGCGGCATAAAGGGTTCGACCTTCGACTTGTTGCAAGGTCACTTCTTGCTTAAAGATTGGCGCGTCAACGTCGAAAATCTGATTGTCCTGCGCGAGCTTGCGGGCAAAACTTACGGCGCGAGCATGGAAGGTTTCATTCCGCTTAAAGCTCTGCTTGCCCAGTCAAAAGAAAATCTTCCCGATAACGAACAACTTAACTTGACGGTTTCACTTGACGGCGCGGACTTGAGTTTGCTACCTGTCATGAGCAAGATGATTGCGTTTGGCGTCGGCGAGTTGAAAGGCGCGGTCAAGATCACGGGCACGGCGGCGCATCCGCAATTCAACGGGCAAATTTCAATGAACGACGGCTCCGTCAAAGTTAAGGGCATGAAGAGCTTGATTGAGCACATAAATATTTCGACGCTGTTTAAGGGCGAGCGGTTCGACGTGGAAAATTTTTCGGGCAACATAGGTTCGGGAACGTTCGCGCTGACGGGCGGTTTCAACTTTCCTGGCTTGGAGTTCAAGGACTATGACTTCGACTTCGCCGCGAACAATCTTGACATTGATAGCGATTACTTCGACGGGCTTTTAAATGCTAATTTCAACTTTAGCGAAGTGACCTTCCGCCATTGGACGTTGCCGAAACTTTCAGGGCAAATTAATCTGGACAAGTGCCGCATTTCCGTGCCGACGATTCCCGACTCCGACGACCCGCTACCAAATATTTTGCTCGACGTGTCTTTGAATCTCGGCGACAAAGTTCACTTCTACAGCTCGCACCTCTACGATATGTATTTCACGGGCAACGCGCACTTCGGCGGCTCGACGGAGCACCCCAAGACTTCCGGCACGATTAACGTCAAGCGCGGCGGCACCTTGACTTATCTTGAATCAGTGTTTAATATTCGGGAGTGCGAAGTTTATTTCAATCAGATTGATTCTTTCCTGCCGACGTTGCGTTTCTTCGCCGACACCAAAGTTGCCAACATAAAAGTTTTCCTGAGCGCGGAAGGTCAACCCGGTACAATGGATTTCAAACTGACTTCAAGCCCCGAAATGTCGCAGGAAGAAATTTTCCGCTTGCTGACTCTGCGCGAGGCTTACACCGAAGGCGGCAACTTGACTTCCGCCGACGCTTTGGCTATTGGCTTGCAGATGACTTTGCTCGGCGACATTGAGGACGCTTTGAAGAAGACGATTGGCATTGATCAATTCACCGTGTCGCGCGGCTCCGGCTCCATGTTTGAACGCCACACGCCCGGCGAACGCGCTACTAAAGACAAGGAAGATTACAACGTCAAAATCGGCAAGTACATTAACGATAAGCTCATGATTCGATACACGCGCGGCTTTGGCAGTCACCAAGTCAACCGCTACGGTCTGCAATACGACTTCAATGATAATCTCGGTTTCACGATTGAGCGCGAAGGCAAAGATTACATCTTCAGCTTCGAGGCTCGTTATAAATTCTGATAACAAACCACTACCAAAGGAGGATTTATTTTTGAAAGCCAAAAAAAATTCGCGAAGAAGGTGCGCGGCGTTAATGGCGGCGTTGACTTTGCCTTTTATATTAAATTTCGCGTCGGGCGAGGCGGCTCCCGAAGTCACACAGCCTTTTGAAACTTCAGAAACTGCGCCGCCTGCAGAGGTTGAAGTCGTTGACGAAAATTCCAAGACTAAAGAAAATGTCGAGGCTCCAAAAGAAGTTGAGCCAACCACTGAAACTCCCAGCGCACCAAAAACTGAACCAACCGCTGTTGAAACTCCCAGCGCACCAAAAACTGAACCAACCGCTGTCGAAACTCCAGACGCGCCAAAAACTGAACCTGCCGCTGAAGTTCCTGTTGAACCTTATCGCTCGCAAGTCGACTCGCAGATTTACGAGTACTTTCAACAGTTCGAGGGCAAGACGATTGTCGACATTGAGTTCGAGGGCGCGAGCACTGACACCCTTCCGACGGTCAAAGTTGCTGTGCTTGAACACGTCGGCGACACCTTCAACGCGACGGCGGCTCTGCGCGACAGGAACGCGCTCATGAACACCGGCTATTTCTACGAGGCTTATCAAACTTTCGAGGTAATTCCCGAAGGCGTCGTGATAACTTTCCACGTTATGGAAAATCCCGTGCTCAAGGAAGTCGTCTTTAGCGGCAACACCATTTACGATAACGATGAACTTCAAGACATGCTCACGGTCAGGCGCGGCTTTATTCTCAACAGCAACCTGCTCCACGACAACATTGCCAAGATTCAAGAGGAATATCACGACGAGGGCTTTGTTCTCATGAAGATTACCGATATTAACATTGACAAGGAAGGCGTCTTGACGCTCAAGATTAACGAGGGCACGTTGGAGGGCTACGCGGTCAAGGGCAACAAGAAGACGCGCGACGTTGTTATTCTTCGCGAAATGCGCCAGGAGGTCGGCACGCCTTTTAACGCGAAACTCGCGCGGCGCAGTATGCAACGTGTCTACAACTTGGGCTTTTTCGAGGACGTCAATCTTAAAATGAATCCCGGCGTCGAGCCAAACGCGATTGTCATGGAAATTAACGTCAAAGAAAAGCGCACGGGGACTTTGGCGGTCGGCGCGGGCTACTCGACGGCTGACGGCATTATCGGCATGGTCGGCGTGAGCGACACGAACTTTCACGGCATGGGCGACACGATTGCGATTATGTACGAGAAGAGCGGCGACGAGACCGACGCGCACGGCTACACTTTTACTTATCGGCATCCCTGGCTTGATCATCGCGAAACCGCCGTTCGTTTCCAGCTTTACAATCGAACTTACGCCTTCAACGATTACGACACGCGCGGGCACTTCAAGGAAGAGTACATGCGCAAATATTCCGGCGGCGAGTTCACGTTCAGCCGTCCCGTCAGCGAGTACTCGACGAACTATATCACGCTCCGTCATCGCAAAGATAAATATGTTCGCCACGTGTCGAGCGGCAACGTCGGCAACCGTAGCGGTTGGAATTATTCCGATTGGCGGCATGACAACTTCGGCACGACACGCAGTGTGGTTCTCGAACACGTCACCGATACGCGCGACAATATTTACAACCCGTCTGAAGGCAACAAGGTTGACTTAACGTTGGAATTGGGCGGCTTGCTCGGCGGCGACTTCGACTTTCAAAAGGCGTCGATTGAACATCAATTTTTCCTTAAAGCGGGCGACCACTCACAAGTTTGGGCACTGCGCGGCATGTACGGCTACGGGCACGGCGACATGACCGAATTTAACCAGTTCCGACTGGGCGGGCAGGGCAGTATTCGCGGCTATCGCGACGACCAATTTCGCGGCGACCGAATGATTCTGGGCACGTTGGAATATCGTTTCCCGCTTGCGAAGAAAATTCAAGGCGCACTGTTTACAGATTGGGGCGGCGCATGGGATACGGGCTTGAAACCTAAGGAGGTCAAAGGCAGTGTCGGCATTGGTCTTGCGCTCAACACGCCGTTTGGACCTTTGCGACTGGATTACGGGCGCGGCTCTCAAGGAGGCAGATTCCACTTCTCTGTTGGCACGTCATTTTGAAATCAAAAAAACTCTCAGGCAAAACGCTTGAGAGTTTTTTCTTTGTTAAAACAAGGACAGCTGATTAGTTTCTTCCAAGCCGTTCAAGCAACCGTGACTTTTCAGCGCGGCGAGGCTCGTCTTGTTCAAGCCCGCGCGGGATTTAAAATCTTCAATCGACAAAAACTTTCCGCCGCCCTTGCGAGCCTCGACAATTCCGCGAGCCGCCGCCGGACTCACGCCTTGAATCGAACTCAGCGACATCAATAGCGAATTTCTCTTGATAATAAAATCCTCCGCCGCCGACTCGTAAATACTCGCGCGCTCGAACTTGAACCCGCGCAGAAAATATTCGTACACAACTTGATAATCGGCAAGCACGTCGCTTTCCTTGTCGTCAAGCTTGCGCTCCTCCGATAACATTTCCAATTCGTCGAGCTTGCGCTTAATGAACTGCTGACCTTTGATGACCTCGTTGGCGTCAAACTCCTCCGTGCGCTTTGAAAAGTACGCCGCATAATACGCCAGCGGATAATGAACTTTGCAATAGGCAATGCGATAAGCCATCATGACGTAGGCGGTCGCGTGCGCACGCGGGAACAAATACTTTATCTTTTGGCAGGAATCAATATACCAGTCGGGGACGTTGTGCGCCTTCAAATCTTCGACGACCTCCGGCTTAATGCCCTTGCCCTTGCGAACGCTCTCCATTGTCTTAAAAGACTTGAGCGCGTCCACGTCGTGATGAATCAAGTACATCATGATATCATCGCGGGCGGAAATGGCGTTCTTCAAAGTGCATTTGTTATCGCGAATCAAATCCTGCGCGTTGCCGAGCCAAACGTCGGTGCCGTGCGAAAAGCCCGAAATTCTCACGAGATCACTAAAACAGTCGGGCTTGGTATCGTCAATCATCTGTCGCGTGAAACTCGTCCTGAACTCCGGTAAGCCGTAAGTCCCCGACTTCGAGCCGATTTGTTGAGGCGTCAAGCCGAGCGCACTTGTCGAGTTGAATAAACTCAGCGTCGGCTTGTCGTCGAGTGGAATAGTTTTCGGGTCGCGGTGCGTCAAATTTTCCAACATGCGAATCATCGTCGGATCAACGTGCCCTAAAATGTCGAGCTTAACGAGCCGCGAGCTTATCGAGTGATAATCAAAATGCGTCGTGGTCGTGGAGGCGTCCTTGTTATCGGCGGGATATTGAATCGGTGTGAAGTAATGAATATCCATATCGCGAGG
>CAMYWI010000134.1 GCA_947302675.1 uncultured Selenomonadales bacterium
TCAGCGCGTGACGGTGCCAATGGCGAGTTTAATTTTCGCACTAATCGGGGTGCCGCTCGGACTGCAACCGACGCGCACGCCGTCATCAGTCGGATTTGCGCTGAGCGTCGTGATAATTTTCCTGTACTACGCGGTCATGACTTTGGCAAATGCAATCGGGCGTAGCGGAGCAATCGCGCCAATGTACGCCGTGTGGATACCTAATGTCATCGGCTTAATTTCGGGTTTCATTTTAATCTATCGAGCGTCTAAATAAATCATACTTTTCTTTATTAACTTACTTTTCTTTTGCCACCCCAAAAGAAAAGTAAGCAAAAGAAAAGGGGTTCGCCGCTTGAACATCCTGTTCAAACGCGGCGTCGAGGGGCGTCATCCATGACGCCCCCTCTGCTTTTCGACGAATATAAAAGGAGTAGTTTCATGAAAAAATTTTCGCTTGAGGCAGATAAAGAGCGCGTCGCAAATCTTTACAAGTACGAGGCGGCGGCTCGCGCAGAAGGTTTTAAATTAATTGCGGGCGTCGACGAGGCAGGGCGCGGCTCGCTCGTCGGACCGGTCGTCGTGGCGGCGGCTATTCTTCCTGAAAATCTTTATCTCGAACGCCTTGACGATTCAAAAAAGCTCACCGCCAAAATTCGCGAGGAGCTTTATGATAAAATTGTTGCGGCGGCAATCGATTGGAACGTCGTCAGCGTCGACATTAAAGAGATTGACGATAAAAATATTTATCAAGCGACGTTGGAAGGTATGAAACGCGCCGTTTTGGGTTTAGAAGTTCAGCCCGACTACGTTTTGACTGATGCCATGCACATTGACTTTGACGGACGAATTCCCGTGCAGTCGATTGTTCACGGCGACAGATTGAGCGCGTCGATTGCCGCCGCCTCGATTATCGCTAAAGTCACTCGCGACCGCAAAGCCGACGAGTGGGCTTTGACTTATCCCGAATATGGCTTTGAACACAATCGCGGCTACGGCACCAGAGAACATCTCGCCGCCATTGAAAAATTCGGACCTTGTCCTCTGCACAGAAGATCTTTCAATCCCGTCAAAAGTCTTTGCAATAAATAAAATGCTCGCATTAAGTAACAAAAAACCGCTCGCGGTGAGCGGCTTTTTATTTTCTGTTTAGTTGTCGTCGTGTCATCTCTTGAATCAATTCTATCGCGCCCCTGCCGAGTCCGGTCTCGCGCGAAATTTCTTCAATCGACATGCCCGCCAACAGCATTTCCTTGATTATTGATGAGTCTGTCGTTTCGAGTTTAAGCTCGCGGCGTGGCTCTATCTTTTCGAGCGGCTTAGGTTTTTCAGGTGGCGAAGATTTTTTCGGCTCCGGCGCGGCTTTTAATTCGAGTTCGTTTTGTTTCTCGACTTCCTTTATCGCCTCGATTGCCGCCAATCTTACGTCGCGTTTTGAACGGCGTGTGCGTTTCTTTTTAGAATCTTTGACTTGCGGCGGCGGTTCGACTTCGGGAACTTCTTCGGGCGGTTTATTTGCCATTTCCAACGACGCCTTAGTCAATTTTTGGCGCGTCGTTTCGATTTTCACCGGGTCTGCCTCAACTATTTTGACCGGCTGTTTTGTTTCCTGCGAAAAAACTTTCGGCTCTCTGACTTGAACTCGCGCAGGCTCTTCGACTTTGGGCGGCGCGGCGATTGTCTCTTCCAAAATTTTGTCGAAGTCTTTATCTGGCTCGGCGGCTTTGATTGTCGGCTGTATTGTGATTGGTCCGAGCGGATTCATTGGCGGGGCGGGCGGTGCAGTCGTGACTTGAACGTTTGGCGCGGGTGTTATCGGCTGAATCGGCTTGCTTATCGGCGGCTTGACCTGCGCGGGTTGCATTGAAGTTATCGGCGGCGCGGTTATCGGCGAAGTTATCAGCGGGTTGATTAGCGGCGGCGACATTTGCGGAATTGCGACGGGCTGTTGAATTGGTTGTATTGGTTGCTGAATCGGTTGTTGCATTGCAAGCGGCGTCGACATGACTAAGTTCAAGCGGCGGTCGATTGTTTCCATTTTTCTTCGCATTGATTCGACTTCCGCGCCAGCGTCTTCGAGTCGCGCCATTAGGTCTCTGACTTCAACGGCTTGACTTTCGCTCTTCTTGATTAACTTTTTGAGTTCGGCGACGCGCCCTTCAAGTTGCGTGCGATTTTTTTCCGACTCGTCCAAAATACTTTCAAGGTGCGTGACGTGCTTTTCCATGCGCCCGATAATCTCAGTCGCCGTGCGTTCCAATTCCTTTTTAAGCTTACCGGTTGAGTCTTCAACTTCGCGGCGGTCGAGGGCGTCTTGTTTACGGCGGCGCGTGTTCGACCACGCAACCAAGACAATTCCCGCGCCGACCACAATCAGCATTATCATTAATTCGATAATCATAGTGTCACCAACTCGCGGCTAAAAGGAAATGTCCAAGAAATGTCCACGACGCGGGTCGACTGCATAAATATCGTCCTCCTCCTCAAATTCGGGCGGCTCTCTCCGGCTCCGATAATAATAGCCGCCGTTGCGACGGTTTCTTTCTGGGTCGTCCTTGATTCTGCCGTCCTCCGCGTCGTCTTTGTTGCGAACTTGTTTTTGTTTAAGCTCGGCGTCTTTTTTCTCGCGCACTGCCTCAAAATTCTGTTGCAATGCCGACGCCTGATTTAAATCGTGCTGAACTTGCGCCGCGTTGTTCGCGTTGGCGTAAGTCATTTGCACTCCAACCGGTGCCATTTCCATCTTTGATTCCTCCTTGATTCAAAATTTCCTTATGGATTTAATAAGCTCCGACTTCGACGTCGCCTTCCGAGTTCAAAAAGATTGTGCAACGTCTGTACTCCGACTGGATATTTTTCAAGACGTTGTTGACTGAAAGGCGCGTGCCGGGATAAATCGTGTCGCTAACTTTGATTCGCCCGTTCTTCATGTTGGCGAGCAACGCCTCAATCTCAATGATTCTTTTCTCGTCGCGCTTAATCTGTCCTGCGAGCGGGAATTGCGAACGGGTCAACTGCGTTATCATGTCAAGGCGCGTTTGCGGCAACTTGTTTACGTCAATCTTCGACAGCGTGTTGAGCGTCTGAGTTATTTGCATGAGCCGCCGCCGCGACTCTTTGTAGGATTTGCGCAAGTCCTGATATTCTTTTTGCAAAGTCGGGTCGACACCAACCGAAACGCGCGTAACAACGAACGCCTCGTTGCCGATAACTTTAACATTAATCTCCTCGCCTGCCACAACGTGACCGCCTGTGATTTGCCCGTGCTTATCCTCCATGACAATGCGCTTGCCCGCGCGGATTTGCGAGTGGTAGGCAATGTCGGAAATATAAACGTCGTTGCCCGCCTCAATCAGTGCGTTCTCGGCAAAGGCAGTGCGCACGTCGTGTTCGGCGATAACCTTGACGCGATCCGCTCCCGTTATGCCGCCGCGAATGTAGACGTTGCGCCCAGTGACCTCCGCGCCGTTGATTGAGCCGTTAATCTGAATGTCGCCCGTCGCCGTGACTTTGAACCCTTGCTCAACGTTGCCACCGACTAAAATCGAGCCGTCGAAGTCAACGTCGCCCGTCGAGACGCCGACCGCCCCTTTTATAACGAGGCGCGGGTCAATGCTTATGCGCGAGCCTTTGTCGATAATCTGACCGTTCGCAGTGGCAATCAAGCGGTGTTCGCCGACGACCTTTGTATTGCGCCCTTCGGGCATGGGAATTGGGCGACCGTTCTGCGCGGGCACGACGGCTCCCAAAACGTTCTTGCCGTTAGTGCCTTTGGTTTGCGGCACGCGGATAGCCAACGTCTGATTTTCTTTGGCAAGCACGAACAGATTTAAATCTTTGTAGTCGACCTTGTCATACTCGTCGACGACGGGCTTGCCTTGAATGCCCAAGTTAAATTTTCTGTCAATGTAGGCGTTCTCGCCGTTGACGGGCGCGAGACCTTCTGCGGCTGTGAAAGGCGTCAAACTGCCAATGCCGCTTTCAATCGCGTCCTCGTCAATGCCGTAAACAACGCCCGCCTCCGACAACGCCGCCATAACCATATCTTTTGTAGGAAGTTTTGCGCCCTCGCGCGTGTCGTAGCGGATTGTCGCCTTCATTTTATCGCGACTGAGTTCGACGATAATCCGCGCATAAGGCTCGGACTCTTCTTTAAAATCTTCGAGACTGTCGCCGCCCGCGATTATTTCAAGCTCCCGCGCAGTAATCTCTACGTGGTCGGAAATTTTTTGTGGGCGACCGTTCGCCTCGCGCATCGTCCGCGAAAGAATTCCCACGTCATAATCCATAACCTTGCACTCGCGCAGAATCTGGCGCATGTCGGACAGTTCAAAAAGACGTTCGCCGTCCACGCTCGGATATATCGTCAAATAAACGCCGTCCGCTTTGAACTCGTATTTATAACCGGCTTGCGGACCGCCCAAGATAAGTTTTTCGCTCATCCGGCGTCCTCCTTTCTTTAAGTTAGGAACTCCTAGAAAGTCAATTCGTCTTTGCTGTTGGCGAGATAGCCGCGCAGTCTGAAAATCGCCTTCGTGTGCATTTGCGATATTCGCGCCTCGCTCAAGTTCATAATCAACGCGATTTCCTTGAGAGTCAACTCTTCGTAATAGTAAAGCGATATGACCGTCCGCTCCTTTTGCGGCAGACGTTCAATCGCTTTCGCCAATGTCTCTTTAAGCTCGAAAAATTCCGTCGAGTTCGCGGGGCTTGTGTCGACTGCCTCTGACATGTCGGTTTGGAAATACTCTTCAAGCGGAATGACCGTCGCCGAATTGCATTGGCTTATCAGCGTTTGGAGTTCCTCAACCGAAATTTCCAACGCCGCCGCAACTTCCGCGTCCGTCGCCGCGCGTCCAAGTTCATTTTCCAAGCGACAAACCGTCTGCTCGTACTTGCGAATCCTCTGGCGCATCGTAACCGGTATCCAATCTTTTGAACGAAGATAATCCAAAATCGCGCCGCGAATCCTCACGCCCGCATAAGTTTCAAACTTAATATTGCGCGTCACGTCGAAACGGTCAATCGCGTCGAGCAACCCGAAAAACCCGCTACTCA
>CAMYWI010000135.1 GCA_947302675.1 uncultured Selenomonadales bacterium
AGCTGAGAATTTCTTTAAGATTGAGAACTTGCGGACTGCCGTTGACGAGCGCGAGCATGTTGACGCCGAAGGTATCTTGCATTTGCGTATGCTTGAAGAGTTGATTCAAGATAATTTGCGGAGTCACGTCGCGGCGCAGGTCGATTGCAATTCTCATGCCTTCGCGGTCGGATTCGTCGCGCAGGTCGGTTACGCCCTCGATAGTCTTGTCGCGGACAAGGTCGGCAATTTTTTCGATAAGCCGCGCCTTGTTGACTTGATAGGGCAATTCCGTCACGACGATTCGAGACTTGCCGTTGGGAATTTTTTCAATGGAAGTCCGCGCCCGCATTTTGATTGAGCCGCGCCCCGTGCGGTAAGCGTCCAAAATTCCCTCGCGCCCGATAATCAAGCCGGCGGTCGGGAAGTCGGGACCTTTGACAATTCTAATCAGCTCGTCAGTCGCGGCGTTGGGGTTGTCGATAAGGTAAAGCGTCGCGTCAATGACTTCGCCCAGATTGTGCGGCGGAATGTTCGTCGCCATAGCGACCGCGATGCCCGACGTGCCGTTAACCAAAAGTTGCGGGAACTTCGCGGGTAAAACGCTCGGCTCTTTCAAAGACTCGTCGTAGTTGGGCACAAAGTCAACAGTTTCCTTGTCAATGTCCTGCAACATAAGCTCGGAAATTTTCGACATGCGAACTTCGGTGTAGCGCATAGCGGCGGCGGGGTCACCGTCGACCGAACCAAAGTTGCCGTGCCCGTCGGCGAGCAGATAGCGCATTGAAAAATCCTGCGCCATACGGACAATCGCGTCGTAAACGGAAGTGTCGCCGTGCGGATGATATTTACCCAAGACTTCACCGACGATACGCGCCGACTTTTTATAGGGCTTGGAACTTGTCATGCCGGCTTCCTGCATTGCGTAGAGAATTCTGCGGGGCACGGGCTTTAAGCCGTCGCGAACGTCCGGCAGGGCGCGAGAGACGATAACCGACATTGCATAATCTATATAAGAAAACTTCATCTCGTGTTCGAGATTGACGGGAATAATTTTCCCCGTTCCAAAATTCAATTCTTCCACTTTATCTCCTCCGAATTTTTACCAAAGCGCGTTCGTCAAAAACTTTAGAGCCTTCGCTTGCTCGTCGCGCAAAATTTTATTGTAAGTTGAAAAGTCAATCGCCAGCGGGTCTTTAAGCTTGATATTCAAGTCGGCGTTCGTCAATCTGTCTTTGAGCTTAAAAAGATTTAGAAGTGAATTCATGCGCGAGAAACGCGACAGGAGCAAATTGCCGTACCTGTAGACAATGAACGGACGCTCGAAAATCGTCGCAAACGCCGTGACGTGATAATTATTCGTGCAAATCAAAGTTGCGTGCTCCACCAAATACAAAAACTCCTCAACGCCCGCCGTGTAATAGTTAAAGTTGTCGATGTCGCGCAGAATTATCGTGGGCAGTTCGAGTTGCGCCGTGAGCGCATTAACTTGCTTGGGCGGCTTGCCGTTGAAAAAGTGCGTCAACACGTAGCCATTTTGATATTTATTTTGGTCGAACCACGACGGACGCTTTGCGAGCTTGCGCCACTCCTCAGCCGCCACGAGAAAGACTGGGTCGACGACTTGGAGCGGTCGCGTGCCCGTGAGTTCTTCAACTAAATTGCAACCCTCGCGCTCGCGAATGGACACGTGCGCCATCTCGGAAATTTTTTGCTTATAATTATCCACGACTTTTTCCGGCAATTCAGGTATGGCGATACTTGCGGCGTAGGCAACTCGCTTTTCTGGCGGCGCGAAGTCCAAAAATCTGCCTGGCACATAAAATTCCGGATTCCAAACTTGATCCGAGCCGACGACAAAAGAATCATACTCATCAGCAAGATCTTTTAAATTCGGTATGTCGAAACGCGTGCGCATGTTGCCTTCGCTAAACTCCTTGAATTTATTTTGCCGAACACTCTTGAACGCGGCGTCGCGCAAGTTCCCGACGGCGTGGCGATTAATTTCGAGTTCGTAAGGCGTGAACGGTTTCAAACTTGCCAGCCAGAGCACTTCCACCGTATCGGCGAACTTTTTCAGCGTGCGATACAGCGCGTACTTTTGCAACATGTTGCCGTAATTGTCATAGACATTCAAAGTGAGCATTGCTACTCGCATTGGTTTTCCTCCTAAAAAAATTACTCCCTGCAAATTCTTGCGGGAAGTAAGTATATCACAAAAAAGGAATTTTTTACAGCGCGACGTTCAGAGTTTTTATCGGCAAGCTGCAAGTTTTGAGCCACTCGTCAACGATTGGCGATTCGATTCCCGACGGCTCCTCGACGTAAATCTCCGTGACGTTGAATTCTTTTGCGAAGTCGGCAAGCGCGGCAACTTCTTTTTGCTCGAACGTCAGCGCAGAGAAATTTTCCTTGCAAATGAGTTGTCCTTTAGCGTTGAGGTAGAGGAAGTACACGGCGCGATTTGGAAAGCGTTGCTCCAAATCTTCAGCAGACGCGGCGACGATTAAAACATTGTCCTCGAACTTCTTGCGAACCTGCGCGGCAATCGCACGGAAATTTTTGTTGTAGGCGGCACCGTTTTTCTTGCGCCGCTCTTTAACAGCCGCATCATCATCTTGATAATATTTCTTCATGACGGTTGACCAATCGGAATTCTTTGCAAGTTCGGCAAAAAAATCTTTGCGACGCGCGTCCGCAATGGTCGGCGAGACGGCATGAACATTTTTCTTAACCGCGTCGATAAATTTTACCTGCCGCGTCTTCAAGTTCGTTTGCTCAAAAAAAGTTTTGCCCTTGTCCGTATGAACGAACACGACAGAAACTCCGCGACTGTCAAACATTTCCGGCGCGAAATCCTTAATGCCCCAAGCGTCGCCCAACGTCAAATCGGCTTGACCGTTCGGAATTTTGAACTTGCAACTTTGACAAGCGGGGCGTTCGGAAATTCCAATCAAAAACAATTTGCCGTAAAGATTTTTAGAGTTCGCAACCATAGTATGTCCACGATCATTAAAATTTATGTCTAAGTTAGAACCCCAGCCGTTGCGCTTGCTACGGAAGTTGACGTGAACAACTTCGTGCGCGTAACCAAGCTCGCCGATATAATTTTCCCAAATGCCGGGCGAAGGCGTTCCGTGACAGAGTATGTCGACGGTCAAGAGATTGTCATAATCCTTGCCGAGAAAATGCTTCAAGCCGACGCATTGGCAGGGCGTCCCGCTAAACAAAACTTTCCTGTCCGCCTCCAAAGATTTTTTAGCTTGACGATAGACGTCGCCGATTTGACTTTGCGCGTATTTGCTCCTGCGAAGATTTTCAAGCTCGTCGAGATTTTCAGCGGACGTGTGCACGACGCGCCAATTTTTATCGAACGCCGCCCCGAAGACAACTCCGCCCTCGCGCAGAATAATTTCGCTCAAAGCCGTAAAAGCTCCGCCCGACGAGCTGTGCCGCAGAATTTTATCGTCGTCATAAATCGCCACAAAAGTTTTCGGGAAGTCGTCGATAACACCCGCCTTGAAGTTGAGCGCGGGGCAAGTCGCGTCGCACCGCCCGCAACTTATGCACAGCTCGGAATTAATCTTCGGATAAGCAAAGCCCTCCGCGTCGCGCGTCATGACGATTGCATTTTTCGGACAAACATTCGCGCAAGCCGCGCATCCGCTACAATCTGCGCGATTGGCGGCAATCATTTCTTCAATCTTCATCACGCGTCGCCTCCCAAAATTTTTTCACGCGGCTCTACTCCGAACGCCTCCGACAAAAATCTGAACGCTTTCGCCTGCTCCAACGGCAAGACTTCATCACGACCGGTAAAGTCAATCGCCAACGGGTCTTCGGGCGTAAATCTATCGCCCAAGCCGAACAGATTAAGAAAAGAAATTAGTCGCGGGTCATTTGCACTGCGCAGACCGTTGAGAATGAACGGGTGCTTGAACAAAGTCGAAAACGCCATGCCGTGAAATGAATTCGTGAAGACAAACGACGCGTTGGCGAACAGCCAAATGAACTCCGCCGGACCAACCGTGAAGTGATTGTAGTTGTCCGTGTCGAGTAAGTTTATGACGGGCAAGTCGAGCTTGTCGGCAAGAATACGGCATTGGGGGGGGGGTAACTTGCTTAGATGATAAGTCAAGACGTAGCCACGCGAATATCTTGCACTGAACCACGTTGGCTTTTGCGCAACGCTTAACCACTCGTCCGCCGCCAACAAAAGCACAGGGTCAAGCACGAGAATTGTGTCGTCTCTACCTGTCAAGTCTTTGATAATTTTAATCCCGCTTTCCTCGCGCACGGAAATATGGTTAAAGTCGGAGAGGCTACAACGAAAAATTTCCTTGTACTCGTCGGGAATAGCATTGACGCCGAAACTGGCAGCGTAGGAAATTTTTTTCTCTCGTTGCACAAATTTAAGAGAAATGTTCGGAAACAACTTGTGAGTATTCCAAATTTTATCACGCGGATTCCAAACCTGATCAGAGCCTACAACAAAATAGTCGTACTGGTCAGCAATGTCCTCAAAGAACGGAAAATCAAAGCGCGTCCGTATGTGGAGATTTTCAAAGTCTTTGAACTTCGAGCAACGAACGGCATTGCGAAACGAAATCAACTGCTGATAAGTATCATCTTTTTTTCTGACTACGATTTGGCTTGAAGTTTTTCCAGCGTTTTCAGAAAAAAAGCTGTATCCGCTATACCAAAGAACTTCCGTTAAGTCGGCAAACTTTTTTAACGTATAATGGAGCGCAAATTTCTGCAAAATATTGCCGTAATTTGAGTAGCCGTTCAAAGTCAGCTGAGCGATTCTGAGTTTTTTACCCAAAAAAATTACTCCCTTCCAAAAAATTTTCGGAGAGAGTATATCACAAAAAAGGAATTTTTTACAGCGCGGCGTTCAGAGTTTTTATCGGCAAGCCGCAAGTTTTGAGCCACTCGTCAACGATTGGCGATTCGATTCCCGACGG
>CAMYWI010000136.1 GCA_947302675.1 uncultured Selenomonadales bacterium
CGACGAACGACGAGCCGACACTTCCGCGCGAGCCGACAAGATAGCCGTCGTCGTTGGATTTTTTCACGAGACGTTGAGCGATAAGATAAAGCCCCGCGAACCCGTGAGCGATTATAGGCTTAAGCTCCTGTTCAAGCCGCGCCTCAACCAGTGCCGGCAAATTTTCTCCGTAAAGCAGTCGCGCCTTCCGATAAGAAGTCTCGCGAATTTCTTCCTCTGCGCCCGACACTTGCGGCGAGTATAAGCCGTCGGGTATCGGCTTTAAAAACTCTACCGACTCGGCGATTTTGTTCGGGTTGGTGACGATTGCCTCGTAAGCCGTCGCCTCGTCGAGATATTTAAACTCGTCAAACATTTCCTGCGTCGTGCGAAGATACAGAGGCGGTTGCAGGTCAGCGTCGGGGTAGCCCTTGCTGTGCATTAAAACTGCGCGGCAGATTGAATCTTCTGGGTTGAGAAAATGGGCGTCGGTCGTGGCGACGAGCGGCTTGCCCATTTTCTTTGCAAGCGCGGCGACTTTGAGATTGATATTGATTAAGTCGTCGTCGTTCGTGATGTTGGGGAAGTCCTCACTGCGAACAAGGAAGTCGTTGTTATGAATCGGCTGGATCTCCAGGTAGTCATAGAAATTTGCGATAGCCCCAAGCTCGGCGTCGTCCTTGCCCGCGACGATTGCGCGAATCAACTCGCCCGCCTCGCACGCCGAACCGATTATCAAGCCGTCGCGCAGTTCGCTCAAAAGAGTTTTGGGAATGCGCGGGCGGTAGTGCATGTACTTAATCTGGCTGATTGAAATGAGCTTGTAGAGATTGGCAAGCCCGACTTTGTTCTTAGCGAGAATGATAACGTGGTTGGCGAACTTTTGCTTGAAGTCCTCGCCGACGAGGTAGCCCTCCATGCCGTAAATGATTTTAATCTTCTTGCCGGCTTTGGCGAGTTTCTCGGCAGTTATCGCGGCGTTGGGGAAGGCTTGAATCACGCCGTGATCCGTAATGGCGACGGCGTTCCAATTCCAAGCGGCGGCGGTCTTAATCAGCGTCTCGACGGGGATAACGGCATCCATCGCGCTCATCTGCGTGTGGACGTGGAGTTCGACGCGCTTAACGTCGGCAGTGTCTTCGCGAGCGGCTTTATCGTCCTCCAAAGTTTCAAGCACATTGATAAAGACGACAAGTTCTTTGGTGAAGTCGTCGTACTTGGTGATGCCGGAAATTTTGACGCGCCCGCCCTCCTTAATGCCGTCGGCGAAAGCTTGCGCGTCGTCTTTTTTATCGCCCTTGAAAAATTTTTTGCAATAAATGCCGTCGGTGTCGTCGGTTATGCTGAAAGTAACTGCGCTTGAGCCGGTCTTAAACTCGCGAAGTTTGACGCCGTTCTTGTCGCCCGTGCCGACCTCGCCGATGATGACGACGGATTCATTTTCGCTTTTAATGTCGCCGATTTTGATAGCGTCGCCAGAAATTTTTTTGCCGTTAATTTTTGTGGAGGAAGGAGTTCTGGGCGTCGGAGCTTTTTTACTTGCGGCTACAGCTTTTTCAAAGTTAATGATTTTGTTGTCGAGGACGACGTTTTTAATCTCGACGGTCGCGCCGTAGCGATTGTGCAAAAATTCTTCGGCGGAGCGCAAAGTTTGCGTGTCGAAATTTTCTGGCGTGACGATTTTTATTTGCCAAAGATTTTCTTCGGGCGTAACGATAACCGCGTCCAACGAGCACGCTTTAAAATCAAAGTTCGCCTCGTCGAAGAGCCGGAAGAAATTTTTATCGTCGTTGATTATGAGTTTGTATCTGTCCAAAGCGTCACCTCCGAAAAAATTAGCCGAGAGCAGAACTTTTGCCGCTCTCGACTGAGCTTTGATTAAAAGATTTTAGGCGTATTCGGTCATCAAAGCATTGTAAAGATTCATTTTAACCGTTTCGTTGAAGAGGTCGACCAAACCGGCGGAATAATGTCTTTTGTAGAAGTCGCGATAGATTTTTATCTCCGAATTGGGCGGCGCATAATGCCAGTTGAGCGTGAGGAGTAAGAAAACATTTCCGATATGGTTTCGCGTCTCCTCGTTGACTTTGAAAGCCGCAATGTTCGAGTAAAAAGAGCGAATATTTCCGGCGGCGTCATCGGGCACGAAGTTGATAAATTTTTCTGCCGTCACCGCGCTCAGTAATGCGCCCGTCGCGTAAGCCTCAGCCCATCCAATTTGACGCTTATATTGATTCAACGCCACGTCATGTAGGACGACAACTGCGCCGTCTTTAAGATAAGGCAACATTGCCAAGAAATCCAAGACTTCGCCTGGAAGAAAATGCGCCGTGTCGAGAATCACAAAGTCAATGTCGCCGCCGATTTCGTCAATGACTTGCGGCAGATATTTTCCGCAATAGAATTCGTGCGAGCCGCGCAGTCCGTTAGGATTGATGAGATTATTCTCCTTAGCAAACTTTGTGAGAAAGCCAATCTCTTCCGTATTGTAAGTTGCGTGCATTGTCAAGATATCAACGGAATGCATTTCATACGGCTCGCCAATGTCTTTAAGTGCCTGCAAGATTACTGCGGTGGAGCCGCCCGCCGCCACGCCGACTTCCAAAATTTTTTTCGGGCGAAAAGTTTGTAGCACGCCGCACAGGAAAGCCGACTCAGCTTCATTCATCTGAACCAAAAGTTCAAGGTTGCTCCCGTGCTTTGAAAGGTTCAGCATGATTTTATGGCGCGGCTCGTAGTCCAAAGGTATTGCGTTGAGTTTAATCATACGGCAGAAATTTCCTCTTGAGTTAAAGATTTTAAGCCCTTGCTGTTTAGGAGAGACTCCGCCTTTTTGGTGTCGTTGACGCGGAAAATCATGTAGGCGCGAGTTTTGCCAGCGAAGGCGTACATATACTCGATGTTGACGTTCGCCGCGCTGAACTGTTTCAAAAGTTCGTTAAGGTCGCCCGCCTTGTCTTCGATAGCGTAGGCGAGCACGGGCGTTAAGGTCGCGACGAAATTATTTTCCTTGAGGACGTTGGTCGCCTCGAACACGTCATTAACCAACATGCGCACAATTCCGAACTCGCTTGTCTCGGCGAGGCTCAACGCGCGAATGTTAATCGCGTTCGCCGCGAGGACTTCAGTCAGCTTGTTCAAAGTGCCGGGCTTATTCTCAAGAAAAACCGAAACTTGATTGACGCTCATTAAAATCACCTCCTAAATCTTGCGCGTGTCGATGACACGGACGGCTTTACCCTCAGAGCGTGTGATAGTCTTCGGCGCGACGAGTGTCACCTTAGCTTTGATACCGAGCATGGAGCGCAAGCCGTCTTCCAAAACTTTGCGGCGGGCTTGAATCTCGCCGACGTTATCCGTGAACATGTCGGGCGTCATTTCGACTTTGACTTCAAAAGTATCCGTGTTGTTGACGCGCCCGACGAGGATTTGATAATTCGCCGCGTAGCCGTTGTTCATGAGCACGGTCTCAATCTGCGACGGGAAGACGTTGACGCCGCGAATCTTGAGCATGTCGTCCGAACGACCTTTGGGCTTGCTCATGCGAATATGCGTTCTGCCGCAGGAACATTTTTCTCTTGTCAACGTGCAAATGTCGCGCGTGCGGTAGCGAATCAGCGGGAACGCTTTTTTATCAAGGGAAGTGAAAACCAACTCGCCCTGCGTGCCTTCGGGAAGGACTTCGCCCGTCTTCGGGTCGATAATCTCGGCGAGGAAATGATCTTCGTTGATATGCATACCGCGCTGTTCGGAGCACTCGAACGCGACACCGGGACCGCTGATCTCCGTCAAGCCGTAAATGTCGTAAGCTTTAATGCCGAGTGTCTTTTCAATGTCGCGGCGCATTTCCTCCGACCAAGCCTCCGCGCCGAAAATCCCCGCCTTGAGCGGAATATCTTCGGGCTTGTAACCTTTTTCCTTGAGCGTCTCGCCGATATAAGCCGCGTAGCTCGGCGTGCAACAGAGAATCGTCGCGCTCAAATCCATGATGAACATAATCTGCCGCTCAGTGTTGCCGGAACTCGTCGGGATAGTCAAGCAACCGACCTTGTGCGAGCCGCCGTTGAGACCGGGACCGCCCGTGAAAAGTCCGTAGCCGTAAGAAACTTGGCAAACGTCCTCATTGGTGCCGCCCGCCGCGCAGATTGCACGCGCACAACAATCTTCCCACAAATCTATATCGCCCTGCGTGTAGAAAGCGACAACGCGCTTGCCCGTCGTTCCCGACGTCGATTGAATACGCACGCAGTCTTTCAACGGCACAGCCAACAAGCCGTAAGGATAAGCGTCGCGCAAGTCAGCCTTCGACATGAACGGGAGCTTGTGAAGATCCGCCGTCGATTTGATGTCGTCGGGCGTCACGCCGTGCGCTTTCATCTTATTGCGATAATACTCGACGTTTTCCCACACGTAGCGAACCTGCGCGGGCAACAACTCATCTTGCAATGCCTTGATCTTTTCGACAGGCATACATTCAATTTCCTCTTGAAAATACTTCGCCATTCAAACTACCTCTTTCAAACAAACTCTTTGCCGAGCGCGAACGCCCGCTGATTTATATCAAGAAACTTCGGCGGGACACACGCCCTTAGCGCATTTTGCCACGAAGTTTCCGATATGTCAAAGTAATGCGACAGCCGACCGAGCAAGACGATGTTGACTGCCTTTTGACTGCCCGCTTGCCGCGCCAACGTCAAGCAGTCCATTGCGTCGATTTTGATTCCAGCCGCCCGAATTTTTTCGACGAGATTGGCAGGATATTCCGCCGCGCCCGTGATGACCGGCATGGGGTCAATCTGTTGCGTGTTCGTGACGATTTGCCCGCCGTCCTTGAGATACGACAGCCAACGCGCCGTCTCCAAAATTTCAAACGAAACGATAAAGTCCGCCTGTCCTTTGTCGACGACCGGCGAATAAACTTTATCGCCAAAGCGGACGTAAGTTATCACGGAGCCGCCGCGCT
>CAMYWI010000137.1 GCA_947302675.1 uncultured Selenomonadales bacterium
TTCATGAAAAAAGCCTGTGCATTTACACAGGCTTCAAAAAATATTAATCAAGAGTAATCATTCCATATCTGCCGAGATTGAAAAAATATGTATGTTCAAATTTATCGCCCATGAGTGCCGCCGCCGTCGTGCCGCTACTCCGCGCCCCGATAAAAGCATTACACGTTGACAAGAGAAAAATATCTGTCACGTAGTCTTTGCCTTGCAAAAAATGCGCGTTCGGTCTGTCAATGCGGCAAATGGAAGTTGCTCTGTCTTTCTTCGGGTTGAAACTAACGTATTCTTTATCGACAGTTATGCATTGGTCGCCGAAGTTTTCTTTGAAAATTTTCGCGATAGATTTGTCTTCGGTAGCGAGGAAGAATTTATTGCAATTCCACTCTCTAAGCTTTGCCGCTACGGTAATGGAAGCAAATTCATTTGGGGGTGGTATGGGACGCGATTTATTTTTCTTAGCAAAAAAATCCGTTCCGCGCAAGTGCACTCCGAGCACTCGGTCTTCTGGCGAAAATAACTTTTTGCGCAAAGCCAAAATTTCTTTGTGAAGCGAAGGTTTTATTTTCAGCAAGCCCAACTTGAGGAGCATTCGCCATTCGATTAGAGCGTTGTTAGTTTTTTCGAGGAATTTCATTGAGTGACCCGGATAAGGGTTTAAACTCTCTGCAGTACTTAAAACGACGTTTTCGCCGGCGTAAGCTTCCTCCAAGCCAATGCGGAGCGGTTGCTCGAAATAGTATTCCCAAGAATTCTCCACGCCAAGTTTTTCAGGCGGCAGATAGACATTTGAATAATTTTGCATATCAATGACGGGAATCCAACCTTTATTCAGCGCGTAACGAATATGTCCCATAACCATACGATACTTGCAAAAAAGTCCGATGGTATCCGGTAATTTTCTACAGATATAGTAGGTTGCTTTGTTCGGGTCGCCACGTCTAATGTAATGTTCTTGCGGATTTTCATCAAACAAAAAATCTCCTCCTTTAGAAAAAAATGAGCGATAAGTTTAATTTTAGACGCCGTATCTACCATATCTGCCGAGATCAAAGAAATAAGTATGCTCGAAACGATCCGTCATCATCATAACCGCGTATGAGCCACCACATCTCGCTGCAACAAAGGAATTGCACATCGTCAAAAGCATCATTTGCGTCAGGTAATCTTTACCCTGCAGAAAGTGATCATTTTCTCTGTCTATGCGACTGAGACCAATAGATTTGTCAGTTTTGGGATTGAAATCGACATAGACGCGGTCAAGAATTATGCATTGTTCCCTAAAATTTTCTTTGCATTTTTCCACAATAGTTTTGTCTTCAGTCGCGAGGAAGAACTTATTGCAATTCCATTCTTTGAGTTTTGCGGCAACCATGCTCAATGCAAATTCAGGAGGAGGAGTAATTGCGTGACTTCGTGGTCTTTTAGCAACGTAATCCGTGCCGCGCAGAAGTACAGCGAGTACGCGCTCATTGGGCGAAAATAATTTTTCCTTCGTTGCCAGAATTTCTTCGTAAATCGCGGGCTTTATCTTCAACAAGCCGAGTTTAGGGAACATGCGCCATTCCGTCAAAACATCATCTTTATTCTCATAATATTCCATTTTAGTACTTGGGCGCGGCAAACTATCTTTGCCATCACACAAAATTATATTTTCACCGGCGTAAGCCTCCTCCAAGCCAATGCGGAGCGGTTGCTCGAAATAGTATTCCCAAGAATTTTCCACGCCAAGCTTTTCGGGAGCCAAATAGGGATTGGGATAGTTTTGCATGTCGACGACGGGTAAACAACCTTTTGTCAAAGCATACCAAATATGACTTGCTGTTCTTGTATATCTATCTGCTAATCCAGAAGTTTTTGATTCTCGACGAATTATGTAGTAAGTCGGCTTGGTCGGGTCGCCGCGCCTTATGTAATGTTCCTCCCAATTTTTTCTGTCAATTAGATTTGGATCTATCAAAAAATTTCCTCCTAAAAAATGAACAATAAATTTACTTGTAAACACCGTACCTGCCGAGATCAAAGAAATATGTATTCTCAAAATGATCTGACATTATCAAAGCACATAAAGAACCGCCACATCTCGCCGCAACGAGAGAATTGCACATAGATAGAATTACTATTTGCGTTACGTAATCTTTACCCTGTTGAAAATAATCATTTTCTCTACCTATGCGAACGAGTGAAATTTTTTCTCCAGGCTTATAATCTACGTATTCACGATCAAAAGTTACACATTTTTCGCCAAAAAATTTTTTAAAAATCTGCACAAAGCTTTTGTCTTCTGTTGCCAGAAAAATTTTATTACAATTCCACTCTCTAAGCTTAAGGTCGGCTATGCTCGCCGCAAACTCTGGGAGGGGGGGGATTGGGTGATTCTTAGGTTTATTTGCCACATAATCCGTGCCTCTTAAAAGCACGCCAAGCACGCGGTCATTTGACGAAAACAATTTACTGCGCACAGCTAAAATTTCCTCTTGAAGTGCGGGTTTCACTTTTAAATATTCATTTTTAATGAGCGAACGCCATTCAGCCAAAATATTATCCCGATTTTCAAAGAATTTATTTATTTCTGTCGGAGTATTCGCCACTCGCACGGCATTACTTAAAACGACGTTTTCGCCGGCGTAAGCCTCCTCCAAGCCAATGCGGAGCGGTTGCTCGAAATAGTATTCCCAAGAATTCTCCACGCCAAGTTTTTCAGGAGCCAAATATGGATTGGGATAGTTTTGCATGTCGACGACAGGAATCCATCCTTTTGATAGCGCATATCGAACATGCCCCAAAACAAATTTATATCGGGCAAAAAGCCCTGTTGTTTCGTATTTTCGTCTTGCAATGTAATAGGTTGGCTTAGTCGGGTCGCCGCGCCTTATGTAATGTTCCTCCCAGTTAGTATCAAACAAAACTTCTGTCACGAAATTTCCTCCTTAGAAAAAGGGGCGACGATTCAAAAGATTAAACCGCCGCCCAAAACTTTTCAGTGCGAAATTTATTTCATGGTGATAAGAGGTTTGCCGGTCATTTCGGCGGGAATATCCATGCCGGCGAGCGTGAGGAGAGTCGGGGCAACGTCGCAGAGCGCACCGTCTTTGACTTCCGCAACACGATCACTGACGACGATAATCGGCACGGGGTTTGTCGTGTGCGCGGTGAACGGCTCCTTGAGGTCGTAGTCGTACATTTTATCGGCGTTGCCGTGATCAGCGATGATAACAACTTCGCCGCCGACTTTCTTCATGCACTCAATGAAAATGCCGACGCAGACATCAACGGTCTCGACAGCTTGAACTGCCGCCTTCATAACGCCCGTGTGACCAACCATGTCGCCGTTGGCGTAGTTGAGAATAATGAAGTCGTATTTCTCGGAAAGAATCGCCTCTGCAACTTTAAGCGTGACGGTAGGCGCACTCATCTCCGGCTTGAGGTCGTAGGTCGCAACCTTCGGGCTGGGAACAAGAATTCTGTCTTCGCCCGCGTACGGTTCCTCGACGCCGCCGTTGAAGAAGAAAGTCACGTGCGCATATTTTTCCGTCTCGGCGATACGGAGCTGAGCCAAGCCCGCCTTGCTAATCGTCTCGCCTAAGCCGTTTTGAACACTTTCCGGCGGATAGGCAACGTCAACATTCAAGCCTTCCTCGTACTGCGTCATCGTCGCGAAGGGAATTCCAACAATCTCTTCGACGCGCGGGAAACCATCAAAAGCTTTGTCCGTGAAGGCGTGAGTCAATTCGCGAGCGCGGTCGGGGCGGAAGTTGAAGAAAATAATTCCGTCCGCCTTGCCAATGCCCGCGTAGTCGCCGATAACAACCGGATTGACAAACTCGTCAGTGACTTTGGCGTCGTAGGAGGCTTTAATTGCGACGTCGGAGGCGGGTTGCTTGGGAGCGTCGGCTTTAGCAATGGCGTCGTAAGCTTTCTTGACGCGATCCCAACGTTTATCTCTGTCCATTGCGTAGTAGCGACCGCTGATTGTGGCGATTTGCCCCGCGCCGATTTCTTTAATCTTCGCCTCAAGGTCAGCGAGATATTCTGCGGCACTGCTCGGAGGAACGTCGCGCCCGTCAAGGAAACAGTGGACGTAAACTTTGGCAACGCCCTTTTTCTTGGCGAGTTGGAGCAAGCCGTAAAGGTGCTCGGTGTGGCTGTGAACGCCGCCAGGCGAGACAAGCCCGAATAAATGCAACGCGCCGCCGCTAGCTTTAACCTTGTCAATGACGCCAACGAGAGCTTTGTTCTCGAAGAAGTCGCCGTCGCGAATCGCCTTTGTGATTTTCGTCAGCGGCTGATAAATGATTCTGCCCGCGCCGATATTCATATGCCCGACTTCGGAGTTGCCCATTTGCCCGTCGGGAAGTCCGACGTATTCGCCCGAAGCTTGGAGTTTGGCGTTGGGATATTTTTTGACAAGCTCGTCGAGGACGGGCGTATTGCCGACTTGAATCGCGTTGAACTTGTCAGTAGCTTGACCGATGCCCCAGCCGTCCATAATGATTAAGCAAATCGGTGCGTGTTTAATTTTTGCCATTCGTTGCACTCTCCTTTGAAATTAAAGTTGATTTAAACTGACGTTGGTAAGCTTTCCATTGCTAATTAAGATTGAATACAAAAACTTATTGTCGCACGGCACGAAGGGCGACGAGTCGTAATTTGTCACGGCACGAACTTTAATGAAAAATCCCAAGTCAAGTTCTTTACCGCCACGAACAATGCCTTTGCCAGGAATCAAGCTTACGCCGAGAAAGTTCAGCTTATCGGGCGGCAATTCGTCAATGAGTTTTGCCGTTCCAAGAATCTCAAAAATTCCGAATGCCTCAGATTTGGGCGTTGGCACAACAACGAAGTCGCCGACTTTGAACTCGTGCAAGAACCGCCAAAGAGTTCCCGCCTTTTGTCCCAGCTTATGACTTGCCCAGCCGTAAC
>CAMYWI010000138.1 GCA_947302675.1 uncultured Selenomonadales bacterium
TCTCGCTGAGCGTCGCCGCTTTTTTCGAGAGCGTTAAAAGTTGTTCTTGTCGAAGTTCCGCCGCCTGTTCGATTTCTTGGATTGTCAGCGCGTCGCGTTGCATTTTCATTGTGCTGTAGAAAGAATAAGCTCCCGTTGCGACGAGGAGAAGTGCGCAGAGTATGACCGACGCTACGCCGAATCTGAACAGCCCCGACGACAGCCGAATTGTTCGTTCTTTATCGCCGCCGCGTATGCTTATCGTGTAGAATAAAATTTTTTCCGGCGGCTTTGAATTTGTTTCTTCCAAAATCATTCCTCCTTAGGAACTAGTCCCTAGTCCCTAACAACTAGTCCCTAAATGACTTGCCCATAGCTTGGCGGAGTGCCTGTTCTTCTTCTTTGGTGAGCTTGTATTTATCGGCGACGCGCCCTTCCTCAATCGGCTTGACGTAGGAACGCTCGCTCTCTTGCCCGCAAATCGACGAGAAAACTACGCCGTTATTATTCCTATCGAGCATGGCGACGCAATAGCTTAAGCCCTGCCCAGTTTTCTCGAAGGCGTCAAAGTGAATGACGGCGACGCGGGCGAGCGAACTCTTTACCAAATCTTCAAGCGTAGAAATTCTGCCGTAAAGTTTTTTATGTTCGTCAGCGACCAAGTTAACCGTGTTGGTTTGCGACGCGAGCATTTGCTCAATGCTGTCGCCTTCGGAATTCGCCATCATGCGTTTGTAGCGTTGCTTTATCGTCGACAGCTCGGAATAAAGATTCGCGATTAAGCCGAACATTATCAGAATCACGGCGATTAGCACGAAAAAAATTATAAAATCTGTTGTAAATGCGGCACTCAAGCCACCCATATTCAAACCTCCCGATTATTTTCTCCTATATCTTTTAGCGAGCCGATGAATTTTTTGCAGGCGACAAGCCAGAGCGTTGCGCGTGATTGAAAATTTTTCGGCAAGCTCGCCGATTGTGCACGAAGGATTTTCAAGGCGCATATTCATAGCCTCGCGGATTTTTTTACTGACGCGGGTTTTTCTTCTGAGCAAAGTTTTAATGTCGGCGATTTGTCTCTGCGCGGCGTCGACGGCTTTTTGGAGCGCGGCGGTTTCAAGATTGACGATGTGCGAAACTTGTTTGCGAACTTCCTTGACGTTGCGGGCGACCTCGAAACGCTCAACCGCCTCCGTCGCGCCGACCATGCCTAAGAAGTCGCAGATTGAATCCGCCTCGCGGAGCCACGTGACAAAAAAATTTCTGCGCTGATAAAAGCCCGCGCGGAACTCCAACTTTTCAAGCAAGGCGCGAATAAAATTCGTCGTCGCTACGTTCTTTGTCGCAATTTGCAAGAGGTATTGAGTTTCGGGGCGATTGACCGTACCCGCCGCGAGGAAAGCTCCGCGAAGGTAGGCGACCTTGTGACGCGTGCGCTTTAAAAAGTCGGGCGAATAGACTTCGGCGAGGAAAGTCTTAAGCTCGTCAGTCAAGAAAAATCTCACGACGTAGGACAAATCCTTGTGCAACTTTTTCTTGCGAAGGGCGGCGACTTCGGGCTTGACGTTCGGGAAAAACTTCTTGGCAAGCGTGATAACTTTGCGGGCGACGGCGGCATTGGTACTTAAAACCTCAATGCGCCCGCCGATTTTTTTTGTCCCGACGGTCAACAGCGCAATCAGCTCCGCGCGAAGGCACTCGCTGTCTTCGTCGAAGTGCCGCGCCAATTCGTTTTTAGTATCTTGTGCATATGAAGGCATAATTTCAGTCCCTCGTCCCTAGTCCCTAGTCCCTAACGTGTAAATAATTTTCATGACCGCCGCGCAGAGTTTGTCGGGGTCGTGCCGCCCGACTTCACTCGCGCTCATCAAGTCGGCTTTGATTAGCCCCATGCCCAGCGCGTTAACTTTATCCTCGTCAATCTTGACGGGCTTTGACTTAGTGTTGCGCCATTTTTCTTCCGGAATGGTCGTCGAATTCACGAGCACATAATCAATCGCGCCGTGCCCCGTGTGGTCGAGAATCGCTTTGGCGTGTTGGGCGGCGGTGTAGTTGTCGGTCTCGCCGGGCTGTGTCATGACGTTGCAGATATAAATCTTAATCGCTTTGGATTTTTTGAGCGCGTTGGCGACGCCGTCGACCAAAAGATTTGGCATAATGCTTGTGTAAAGGCTACCCGGTCCGAGAATGATAGCGTCGGCTGATTCAATCGCCTCAATCGCGGCGGGAACGGCGGCAACTTTTTTTGGGAAAAGTCGAACGCGCCGAATTTTTTTATGAGCCTCTGGGATTTGCGACTCGCCCTCGACGACAGTCCCGTCCGTCATAATTGCATCAAGGCGAACGTGTTCCTTGCTCGCGGGTATGACGCGCCCTTTGACCGCCAAAACTTTTGACGACTCCTTGAGCGCGGTCTCCATGTCGCCCGTGACTTCATTCATCGCTGCGATAAACAAGTTGCCGAAACTGTGACCGGCAAGCGTCGTGTCGCCCTCGAATCGATACTGGAAAAGCTTTTCCATAAGCGGTTCGGTGTCGGCAAGCGCGACCAAACAATTTCGCAAGTCGCCTGGCGGAATTATTCCAAGCTCCTCGCGAAGACGTCCAGAGCTTCCGCCGTCGTCGGCAACCGTCACGACTGCCGAGACATTACTCGTTGCAGATTTTATCCCGCGCAGAAGAACGCTCAAGCCGTGCCCGCCGCCGATAACTGTAACTGCGGGACCGCGTCCGAGCTTTCGTTCCTGATAAATCATGTCGACGAGACTTTCCGAGCGGTCAGGGATAAGCACGGCGATTATCGAACGAATGATTAAGCGCGTCGAATACAGCATGAGGCTCGCGCCGATTATCAAAATAAAAACGCCGATAACCGTCGTGACCGTGTAGTTGTAACTGCCGACCGTTCGATAGACGAGCATGAAAATTTCTTCTTCAACGCGGCTGAGATATTCATAGTTAATGGCGAGTGCGCCGCCGAAACTGAACATCAGCACGCCGATTGCAAACAGCAACAGCCAGCGTTTCAACTTCATGCCGGGATAAAGCCACTTTAAAAGATGAATCATTTTAAACTTCCCACACGTCGTTTTTCATAAGGTCGCGGTGTTCCAAGTTGACGGTGTAGCCTTTGTTGGCAAGCAAATCGTAAACGTGCTTAGCGACGAAAACGCTCCTGTGCATACCGCCCGTGCAACCGATTGCGATAACCAACTGGCTCTTGCCCTCGCGAACGTATTGCGGCACGAGAAAATCAACAAACGAATCGAGCCGCTTAAGATATTCCTGCGTAATGGGTTTCTCTTCAATGTAGGCGGCGACTTCGGGCACGCTCCCGCTTTTATGCCGCAACTCTTGAATGTAAAAAGGATTGGGCAGAAAGCGCACGTCAAGAACCATGTCGGCATCGAGCGGCATACCGAATTTGAATCCGAACGACAAAACCGCAATGTTCATTATGTCGCCGTCGGAGTCGCCGAAGAGCAAATGAATTTTCTCGCGCAGTTCGGTCTTTGACAAGTTCGACGTATCGACAACGTAAGTTGCCTTCGCGCGAACGCCTTCAAGCCGCTTGCGTTCCTTGAAAACGCCGTCAGAAATTCTAGTTGCGGGAGCCATTGGATGACGGCGGCGCGTCTCCTTGTAGCGGCGAATAATTACGTCGTCGCTCGCGTCCATGAAAAGCATTTCGTAATCGAGATTATCTTTGTCCATGTCATCAAGCACGTGAACGAGGTCATCAAAAAATTCTCGACTGCGCGTGTCGACGACGAAAACCATTTTATTAAAGTGGCTGTTGGCGTGTGTACAAAGTTCGACGAACTTTGGAATGAACACAGGCGGCAAGTTATCTACGCAAAAATATCCCAAGTCTTCAAGATAACGGCAAGCTTGAGTTTTGCCGCTGCCGCTCATGCCCGTCACGATTATTATCCGCGACTTGTCGGCGAATTCTTTTTTATCTTCCATAATTGGCGGTTGTCTCCTCGATTAAGTTAAGATTTAATTTTTAAACATGCAACGCGCCCATTATACCGCACATAAAATTCTGGGCGCAACAATCCTAGCAACTTTTATGATAGCAAAAAAAATCCTCCGCCGCAATTTGTGACGGAGGATAAAAATTTTTACGAGCTGAATTTTATTTGTAGGAGAACTCGCCGAGTTTCCAGACTTCGCCGGAAATTCTCTGCATGGGTTTATCGGCGTCGAACTTGAGAACGGGGGCAACGTCTTCTTCGGGGTAAACCAGGAGACTGCAAGCTTCCTCGCCGTCCTGCAGGAAGAGTTCGATAACGGACTTGTCGACGAACAGGCGGAAGTTGAGTTCGAGATTTGTAAAGAGCTTAAATTTGCGCGTGCCGATGTTGACGTCGGTATTCTTGCCGTCGCTGAACGGGCGAATGCCTTTGCCGCCGAGTTTCATGCCTTCGCGGTCGAGCATCAAAATTTGAGTGTCGCGGTCGTACTTAATGACGAATTTTTCTTCGCCCCAGTTGACGGAGAATTCAACCTTGCGAGCCGCGCCGAATGTGATAGTGATATCGGTCTCGGAGGCCTCCGGCAGATTGATGTTGGTGTTCTTCGCGTTGGAAACGTCAACGTCAGTGCGCTCTTGGCGAAGGGCTTCCATTTCTTTAACGGGCTGACTGCGAACTTTGCCCTGATGAATCGTGAGTTCGCGCGGCATGGTCAAGCTGTAAAGCCAGCCGTCTTTCGCGGATTCAACCGTGTCAGTGAGGTCGGGCATACCAACCCAACCAATCATGATGTGGCGAGCCTCGTTGGCGAAAACTTGCGGGGAATAGAAATCAAAGCCCTTGTCGAGTTCATGGAACTTGCCGTGAATCATGTCGAGGCTATCAACCGAGAAATGCCCGATAAAGTAGCCGGCAAGGCAGTGATT
>CAMYWI010000139.1 GCA_947302675.1 uncultured Selenomonadales bacterium
CGGCGGAATTGACGCACGGCATTGACGACGTGAGAACCTTTGACGCAATGGACGCCTTGAGCAACACGAGCAACTTGAAAAATGCTTTGAGCTTTTTGCCGGGTTTGGATACATCGGATTCTTACGCGGCAGGTTATATCTTTATGCGTTATCTCGCCAAGCAGGGCGCAGAACATTATCCCACCGACAGCGATTTAACTTCCGGCTTTAACAACATGCCCGTTGCTTACAACAAAGCTTCCAACTCCAAAGCAATTTCCGTTAAGAATCAAGTCTTGACTGTCGCCGAAGATTTCACGGGTAAAGAAGTCGACCTAACTAGATATGCCTCCAACGTTAAGAAAGTCAATGCCACAAAATTCTCCAAAGACGTTATGATTTTCGGCAATATCAATGCAAACTCCGTCACGACCGGCGCGGGCAACGACACGATCTTTGCAAATACCGGCAATGATACGCTTAATGGCGGTGCGGGCAAAGACATTCTCAGCGGCGAGGCGGGCAACGATAAGATTTACGGCGGCTCTGGCAACGATAAACTCTTTGGCGGCACAGGTAACGACAGCTTGATTGGCGGCAAGGGAAATGATTCGCTCTGGGGCAACGCAGGAAAGGATACGTTCATTTACTCTAGCGGCGACGGCAAAGATGTTATCTTCGGCTTTGAAAACGATGACATGCTCAAGATTACGGGCGCGTTCAGCGGCACCTACAGCAAGTCCAAGCATGAAGTTTATTTCAAGGTCGGCTCAACGAAAAATGCCATTACGCTCAGCGATTTCACTGCGACGAGTTTCAACGTCAACGGCACCGACTACAAAATTAGCGGGACTAAACTCGTTAAGAAATAAATTTTGTGCAGGATAATTTCTCAATCCCGTTGAAAATTTCAGCGGGATTTTTTTGACGTTTAGAAGGTGTTCAAATGGATTTATTCAGCAGAGTTAATGACGACGAGTTTAAGCCGCTCGCCGAGAGAATGCGCCCAAAAACTTTAGCGGACTTCGCGGGGCAGGAAAAAGTTCTTCGCGGCGTGCTTGGGAAAATGATTGCGCAGGGTCAAATGCCGTCACTGATTTTCTTCGGAGCACCGGGCACGGGCAAGACTACGCTTGCCAAAATCATTGCGAACACGACCAAAAGCAATTTCGTCAAAGTCAACGCGGCACTTTCTGGGATTGCTGAACTGCGCGGGATTGTCAAGGAGGCGGAAGAGCAACGCAAGTTCTATCGCAAGCAGACGATTCTTTTTATCGACGAGATTCACAGGTTCAACAAAGGTCAGCAAGATTTTCTGTTGCCTTACGTCGAGGACGGGCGAATAATTTTAATCGGCGCGACGACCGAAAATCCTTTCTTCGAGGTCAACGCCGCGCTGTTGAGTCGCGTGAAAGTCGTCCGCCTTGAAAAGCTTTCGACGGATGACATAAAAAAAATTCTCCGCCGCGCCGTCGAACTTGAGAAATTTGTTGTCGAGGAGCAAGCGTTGGCGATAATCGCGGACTTCGCGGACGGCGATGCACGCATGGCTTTGAACTTGTTGGAGCAGGCGTCGTTCAACGAGAAAATTTCCGTTGAGACGTTGCGCGAACTGCTTGGTGAAAAAATTCGACGCTACGATAAAAAAGGCGACAATCACTTCGACACGGCGAGCGCGTTCATAAAAAGTATGCGCGGCTCCGACCCCGACGCGGCGATTTACTACTTGGCAAAAATGATTGACGGCGGCGAGGATTTGAATTTCATTGCACGGCGAATTGTCATCTGCGCGGCGGAGGACGTTGGCAACGCCGACCCGCAAGCTCTGATTCTCGCGACGGCGGCGGCTCAAGCGGCTCAATTCGTCGGCTTGCCCGAAGCGCGAATCATTCTTGCGCAAGCCGTCACCTACATTGCGGCGGCTCCCAAGTCCAACGCGGCATATCTGGCGATTGACAAAGCCCTTGCCGACACTCAAGGCGAAGTTCCCAAGCATTTGCGCGACACTCATTACAAGGGCGCGAAAACTTTCGGGCACGGCGACGGCTACAAGTATCCGCACGACTTTGAAAATCATTTCGTCAAGCAACAGTACTTGCCCGATAAAAAAACTTCCGCGCGATATTACGAACCAACCGCGCAAGGTTACGAAACTCAGATTAAACAGCGGCTTGAAAGTCTCTGGAGAAATTGAAAAGCGACTGATGATAATCAGCCGCTTTATTTCTTTGCTTAATGTTAAATATTTTCTTTAGCAACGGCAACGAGCTTTTCAAAAGCCGCCGCGTCGTTGACGGCAAGCTCCGCCATCATCTTTCTATCGACGGCGACGCCCGCTTTGGTCAAGCCGCAAATCAGCTTGCTGTAGGAAATGCCGCTGAGACGAGCCGCCGCGTTGATTCTGGCAATCCACAGGCGACGGAACTCGCGCTTTTTAACTCGGCGGTCGCGGTGCGCGTACTGCCCCGCCTTCATGATAGATTCGTTGGCTTTTTTAAACTGTTTACTCCTCGCGCCGCGATAACCTTTGGCGAGCTTGAGGATTTTTTTATGGCGTCTGTGAGCCGTGACGCCGGTTTTTACTCTTGGCAAGTTAATCTCCTCCGTTCAAAAATTTTAAGCGTAAGGGAGCATTTTCCTCACGCGAGCTTTGTCCGCCGCCGAAGCGAGCGTTGCCTTGCGGAGATTTCTCTTGCGTTTACGAGTTTTCTTTTCCAAAATGTGGCTCTTGTAGGCTTTATTGCGCTTGAACTCGCCGCTACCGGTCACGTGAAAGCGTTTAGCTGCTGCTCTGTGCGTTTTGATTTTGGGCACCTGCGTCCCCTCCTTTTGTAGTTGTCTTCTTAGTCTTTTGCGCCTTTTGTGCCTTAGGAGAGAGAATCATCGTCATGTTTTTGCCCTCAAGTTTGGCGGCGCGCTCGACTGTCACGACCTCTTCAAGAGCTTTGGCAAGCCTCGTCAAAACTTCACTGCCCAATTCGGGATGCGAAAGCTCGCGCCCGCGAAACATTATCGTCACTTTGACCTTGTTGCCCTCTTCGATAAAGCGTTGCGCATTTTTAAGCTTGACTTCAAAATCATGCTGCTCAATGTTCGGGCGGAGCTTGACTTCTTTAATCGTGATGATTTTTTGTTTCTTGCGGACTTCCTTTTCGCGCTTTTGTTGCTCATAACGATATTTGCCGAAATCCATAATGCGGCACACCGGCGGCCGAGCTTTGGGCGCGACCTCGACTAAGTCAAGGTGTTTCTCTTCGGCAAGGCGGAGCGCGTCCCGTGTGAGCATGACGCCGAGCTGTTCGCCGTTCGCGTCGGTCACTCGCACCTCGCGAATACGAATCTCCTCATTGATCCTCAAAGTTTCCCTACTAATTGAAATACACCTCCTGCGGCGCGTTCAGAAAAAATTAAAGGCGACCGTTAAGCCGCCACGTCTCTCCACAATAAAAATCTTTGCAACCATGCCAACTCATTGAAGGTCGACAGGTGAGAAACGTTGGTTTCTGCTTAACGCGCCAAAGTGTATCACAGCAACCTAAATTCTGTCAAGTTGTAGATTGCAGACGATTTTGGAGAAAAGTTTTTTTAAATTTTTACGTCCAAGTCGTAGCCGATAAGCGTTGTTATGACGTTGGCGAGTTTCTTTTTCTCCTTGTGAATGACTGCCGAGTCCGCGACTTCCTCGACGATTGGCGGTTCTTTTTCGATAACGGGTTCGGTCGGCTTTGACCAAATTTTTTCTTCAACTGGCGGTTCTTCGACTGGCGGCTCTTCGATTTTCTCTGGCTTGAGTTTTTCTATCAGCTCAAGAAGTTTTTCCGGCGTCGTCAGCGCGAACGGCACTACTTTAAATTTTTCTTCACTCGCAATCAGCGACAAAATTTTTACGCCGTCGACAAATTTCATGTCCGCGCAGGCGATTATCAAGTCCGCTTCCCCAACGCTCAAAATTTCTTCCACGCTCTTGGCGATTGATACTTCGTGATTGAAATTCAATTCGATTATCTGCCGCATTTCCTGCAAAATATTTTCGTCGTCGCCGACAAGCAAAATTTCTGCGCCTGGCGGTTCTTCCGCCAATTTTTTTTCGACTCGCGCGATTAAATCAGCTGGCATGAACGGTTTTTTTATGTAATCTTTTACGCCGAGCTTGCCCGCCTTTTGAATATCGTCTATGTCGCCCGACGCCGTGAGCATCATGACGGGAATGTCTTTCATTTGTTCGTTGCCGCGAATGTCCTGCAACATTTCTATTCCGTCGTAGACCGGCATTAAAATATCGAGCAAGACCAAGTTCACGCGCTGTGTCCGCAAAATTTCCAAGCCGTCAAAGCCGTTATCGACGCCGATTACCTTGCACGGCAACTTTTTTTCCAAAATCATTTTCGCGATTTGCAAATTCATTTCGTCATCGTCAATCACCAAAATTACCTTTTCCCGCATTATTTTAACCCCCTAAAATATTTTTTCGCATTCATATTCTATTTCAGCCGCCAAATTTTTACTTAATCGGGAAATTATCCTGTCTTTTACGCCGTCGGCGTCCTTTAATGTTAATTCCATGAGCAAAATTATAAATTTCTTCCCGCTTTGCGTGACGCAATCACTTTTTCTCAGCGAATGAATCAGTATTTCTTTAAACTCTTCCGAAAATTCTTCCGGCAACGTGAACTGCGCGAGCACCAAATTTTTTTTATAATTCTCTGCTCCGCGTGCAAGGAGCCGATATATTTTCTTGAAGTCATCGAACTCGACGAAATACGCGCAGTTTTCTACCGTTCGTTCGCTCAATATCAACCGCATTTGCGATATGCCTTCGACTGATAATTTCTTTTCCGCGTGATTTTTTTCTCTGAATATCGAAATGCCATGCTTGCCGTGCTGTTTGACTTCGTAAA
>CAMYWI010000140.1 GCA_947302675.1 uncultured Selenomonadales bacterium
CCCCGATTAGCGCGAAGATTAAACTCGCCATTGGCACCGTCACGCGCTGATAAAGTTCCGTCTCCAACTTGTTTGTGTTGACGTACTGCGACTTCATGATTGCAATTTGTGCTTTGAGTTCGCTCATTGTCAATTCTTCCGGCTTTTTCTGCTCGCGGACGATTTGGCGCGGACTCGCTTTGACTGGCAAAATCTGTTGGTCAAACTTCATCGTGTGTGTGCGTTGCTCGTCAGACAAATCGTAAATCATGCCGTCATGCATAATCCATTTCTCGTTGCGCCACTCGGCGTAGGTCGCGTTTTCGACGTGCGTAACTTTGCCGTCTTCGTTGAGCACTTGCATAGTCACACCTTCCAAAATTTCGTCCTGCGCCTTATATTCTCGCGCGTAAATCAGCCGCTCCATTGTCTCGCCCGAAAATTCCTTAACTATAATGTGATCCTGCGACTTAAGCTCCGTGTTGCCCTGAATTTCGTAGTAGATGACGTTGTTATAAGCGGTGTTCGCCCACGGGACAATGTGTTCGTTGAAAAGTATCGCGCAGATTGTAACTATCATACCCAAAAAAATCGCGGGCGCGGCAATGCGGCTGAAACTTATTCCGCAAGACTTCATCGCCGTAATTTCGCTCGAACTCGACAGCCGCCCGAAAGTCAAGAGCGTCGCCAACAGCATTGACATTGGAAAAGTCCACATGATTATTGCCGGCAAGCCGTAAACGAAAATTTTTACAACTGACGACAAGCTCGCGCCGTAGTCGGTGATGTACCGTGCGATTTTAAACAGCGTGCCTGAACCGATAAAAACCGCCGTGAACGCGCAAATCGCGAACAGGAACGCGAACACGACCTCCTGAAAAATATATCTGTCAAGTATTCTAAAGCGCATTAAAAAACCTCCGTTAAAGCGTGAAGTTACTGCCGAGATAAAATTTCTTGGCGATTTCGCTGTTGGCAATCTCGTTCGCGCTGCCCTCAAGCAAAATCTTGCCCTCGTTGAGAATGTAGGCGCGGTCAACAATGTTGAGCGTCTCGCGGACGTTGTGGTCGGTGATTAAAATTCCCATGCCGCGCCCTTTAAGGTAGCGTATAATTTCTTGAATGTCGGCAACCGCCAACGGGTCGACGCCCGCAAAAGGTTCGTCGAGTAAAATAAATTTCGGTTCCAACGCCAGGCATCGCGCAATTTCTACGCGCCGTCGCTCGCCGCCAGAAAGCTCTGTGCCCTTGCGCTTTTCGACGTGCCGTATGTTGAACTCCTGCAAAAGTTCGTCCAATCTTTTTAGACGCGCCGCCTTGTCGAGGTTTAGCGTTTCAAGAATTGCCATGATGTTTTCCGTGACGGTGAGCTTGCGGAAAATCGACGCCTCTTGCGTAAGGTAACTTATCCCCAGCTCCGCGCGTTTGTACATTGGTAGCTTGGAGATATTTACGTCGGAGATAAAGACTTCGCCGGAGTCCGGTCGCTCAAGCCCAACCATCATGTAGAAGGAAGTCGTTTTGCCCGCGCCGTTCGGTCCGAGTAGCCCGACGATTTCGCCCGTTTCGACTTTGAGCGATACTTTGTTTACTACTGTGCGCTTTTTGAATGACTTGACTAAGTCGCGCGCTTCAAGATTCATGCTCTTCGCCTCTGAATAAATTTGCTTAATGATAACAAAAAAAATCCCTCGCCGCAATTTCGACGCGGGAATTTTTTAGCGACGTTCAAGTTTTTTCTTGCGAAGTATTTTCTTCCGGCTCAATTATAATTGTCTCGTCGGCAGATTTTTCCTCAACGGCAGGAGTTTCTTCGACCTGCGCGGGCTTGGCTTGTTCTTTGTCAAAAACTTTGTCGGCAGTCGGCATTGGCATTGGCGGCATTTCAAACTTGGGTGTAGTTTCGGCTTTCAAGGTCCCGTCGTCGGCAAGATAAACCGTCAAGCGATTGCCGCGAATCGTGTTGTTGTTCTGAATAGCCCATGCGTTGCCGCTCAAAACTGCCTTGCCCGCGTCCTTGCCGTCGTAGTCGACTTGGTCGCCGCCCGCCTCCATATTCCGCGCGGTGCTGACCATGTGCGCGTTGCCCTTGCCAACGTAATGTTCGTCGTCAATCCAGCCCTCGATTTGGTCGGCGGTAAAAGTTCCTTCAACGCGGCTCTCGGCGACGCCGCCCGTCGGTATCACGAAGTATTTCCTGTCGTCGGGAAAGTAGTCAATGTGTTCGCCGGTGAAAGTTCTCGTGTCGCCGTCGGGATATTTTTCGTTGGGCGCAAGGTTTTGAGTGGCGATAACATTTCCGTCCGCCGACATGTGACCTTGCCCGTTGCTCGCGAGTGTTTGGCAAGTTATACGCATGTCCTCGCGCACGACAATCACGTTGCCGATAAGTTGTGCGGCTTTGGTGTTGACATTGAACAGCGCGTGGAGTCCCGTCGCCCGCGTCGCGCCGTGTTTCAAAAGCACGTTGCCTTCCGCCGTGACAATCCCCGTGTTCATGTCGTATTCGATAGCGTCCGCGTTGACTTCGGAAGGCTCGTTGTCGGTATCAGCCGCCGTCGCCGCCGAACTAACTAGCATTGCCGCCAAAATCGCCGCGCAGATTTTTTTATTCATGTCTAGTCTCCTCGTCTTTGACACCTTTTAAAACTTTGGCATTGCCCATAAGCCCGAAGTGCTTAAAGTTGTTGTCGGCATAGGCGAAGTCGCCGAACGCCCGCATGTCGTCTTTGGCAATCCGCACGTTGCCCGTCGCGATAATTTTGTCTTCGGCGGAGAACCAATCGACTTTATCGCTCAAGAGCTTTGCGCCGTCGCTGTTGGTCACGTCGACATTGCCAGTCGCGCTGATTTTATCTTCCGTCGCGAGCCACTCGATTTTGTCGCATAGAAGTTTCGCGCCGTCATTTCTGGTCACGACAACATTATCAGTCGCGTTCAAAGCCTGTTGCTCAAAGAACCAATCCAACGTGCCGCAAGTCAGTTCGTTGTCGTCGCTGTTGGTAACTTTGGCGTCGCCCTCAACGTGAATATATTTTTCCGCCTGATAGTAAATGCCCTTTGCCGCCGTGAGTTCCCAAGTCATTTCTTTTTCGCGCTGATAAAATTTCCAAGTCACGTCGTCGAGCGTGGCGTTTTGCGTGATGCTGTCGACCGTCATTTTTGAACAAGTCAGCTCCCAAATTATCTTGCCGTCTTGTTCCTCGATGATTGTATTGCCCTCGTACTCGACGGTTGTTGGCGGCTCGACTTTTTCAGCGGGCGGCGGCTCGGAAGGCGTCGTCCGCACGACCCACACCACCACGCACACAAAGAAAATTATTATCGTCGCCGCCAAAAGTTTTTCTCTTGTGCTCATGATGTCTCCTCTTTGGGCTTGCGCCGTACTTTAACCGTGTGATGTTTATTTGTCTTCTGCATTTCGGGCGGCGTGTTCCAACGCTTTTGAAACCACAGCCACTGCGTCGGGTGCTCGCGGATAACTTCTTCCAAAATTTTTGTCATCTTCTCCGTGAAACGTAGCAAGTCCGCGTCAGTGTCGCCCGTGTCCTCGAAGTGCATTACCTCGCCGATTTTGACGAGGTGTCGTCCGTCTTCCTTGCGAATGATAAACGCGGGCAGGACTGGCGCATTGAATCGCCTTGAGAAAACGGCGGGTCCAAGTGGCGTCGACGCGACCTTTCCTAAAAAGTTTATGAACGCGCCGCCAGGTCCTGCGTCTTGATCTGCGAGGAAACCCAGAATTTTTCCGTCCTTGAGTGCGCGTCCTGCCGCGCGGAGTTCGTTCGTGCCGCGATTGAAAATTTCTACATGAATTGTCGCCCGCAAGTCGTCAAGTGCCCGTGAATACTCGGCGTTGGGTTGGAGTTTTGCAATCGCCGTGACGGGCATTCCGTTTAGTGAGAACGCCGCGCTTAACCACTCCCAAGTTCCGACGTGCCCCGTCAAAACGACGACGCCGCTACCTTCCATTAGTGCCATGCGCATTCGTTCCAGGTGGTCAATTTCTATGTACTGCGACAAATTTTTTTCGTTGAGGTTGGGCATGTAGAGTATGTCGAGCATGTTCCGCGCCAAGTTCACAAATGATTCGCGCACGAGTTTTCGCGCCTCCGGCTCCGTGACGTTAAGCGCGGGCATCATTTGCGCAACCGCCCGCTCCCGCTGTTTTTTGACGAGCAGATAATACAAATTCCCAAAAACCCGCCCCAACATTAACAGCGCGTCGTAGGGCAGGAGGCAAATTATTTTGCTCATCAGCATCAGCGTTTTATAAAGCATATTGTCCTCCGAAAATTATTGATTGAGCGCGGTCAAATTTTTGTCATCGAAGTCGGGCGTCGTGTAGCGTTCGATAATCGCTTGCCACAAGCCTTGCGCCTTCAAAATGAACTCGATAACCTCGCGCACGGCTCCGCGCCCGCCAAAGTTATTCGCCACGAAATGCGCACGTTCCTTTACGTCTTCCGCCGCGTCGCCGACCGCCGCTCTGAAACCGACTTGCACAAAGACCGGCAAGTCAATTATGTCGTCGGCAACGTAGCAAATCTCCGCGTCCGTCATGTTGAACTGCGCCTTGAGTTTTTTATAAGCGTCGCGTTTATTCATTTGCCCCTGTATGACGGCGGCGATATTCAGCTCGTCGGCGCGGTGGTTCGTCATTACCGATTTGCGCCCCGTGATTATCGCTGTTTTGAGTCCGCATGAGTGCGCCGCATTTATTCCAAAGCCGTCGTGGCAATGAAACGATTTAAAAAGTTCTCCGTTCTCTCCGTGATAAATCCCGCCGTCAGTCAAGACGCCGTCCACGTCGAATATTATTAGCTTAACTTGCCGCGCTCTGTCAAGTGCGTCGCAAGAAATTTTCATTTGCTCTTCCTCATTTTCTGATTGAAC
>CAMYWI010000141.1 GCA_947302675.1 uncultured Selenomonadales bacterium
CGAGATCCTGAACTGTGACTGGAGTTCAGACGTGTGCTCTTCCGATCTGGCGGCGGTTGAAAGATATGTCAGAAGTCTCGAATAAAAAATCGGCGTTCGGCGCATTGACTGAATACGCGAACCCCGCGCTGATTCCGTTTGAAAGTTGCGCTTTGGAAAGGGCGGCGATAAAAAACATGGCAAAAAAATTTGTCGACACAAACGTCATCTTGCGGTACCTTATTCATGACGTTGAATCTCAGCAAAAAGAAGTTGATGAGATTATTGCGAACGGCGCGGCGACGTTCCCCGAAGTTTTGCCGGAAGTCGTTTACGTCTTGAGGAAATTCTATAAGGTCGACAGGCAGAAAACTGCGGAGGCTCTTTTGAGAATTCTTGACGAAATTGAAGTTGCCCATAAGGCGGTTATGATTCAAGCCGCGAAACTTTACGGCACAACCAATTTGGATTTTGTCGACTGCCTTTTCGTCGCATATCGCAACGTAGAAAATCTTGAGGTTTTTACCCTCGACAAAGACTTGAATAAATTGCTTAAACGGGAGGAAAAATAATTTGAAACTCGACGGCTTGAAGAAATATCATTTTATAGGAATAGGCGGCGTGGGCATGAGTGCGCTCGCCAAAATTTTGATTGAGAGCGGCTGCGAGATAAGCGGCTCGGACAGCAAAGACTCCCCGACGCTCGACATGCTCAAAAATCTCGGCGCAAGGATTTTCGTTGGACACAAGGCTAAAAATATCCTAGACGAGACCGGCAACCCCGTTGAGGCAATCGTTTGCTCAAGCGCAATCCCCGCCGATAATCCGGAAATTATCGCCGCGAGTAAATTCAAAATTCCAAAGCTCCATCGCTCAGACATCAACGCTTACTTGCTCAACTCGCGCAAAGGTATCGCCGTCTCCGGCTCGCACGGCAAGACTACTACAACTTCGATGATTGGCTTTGTCCTGCACAGCGCGGAAGTCGACCCGACGATAATTATCGGCGGCGAATCAACCGACTTGGGCACGGGCGCAATTTTGGGTCAAAGTGATTGGCTCGTCACGGAGGCTGACGAAAGCGACGGCTCCTTTTTGACGCTCAAGCCCAAAATCGCCGTCGTCACAAACGTTGAAGATGACCACCTTGACCATTACGGCACTATGGAGAGAATTCGCGCCGCCTTCAAAATTTTTATCGAGAACGTCAACCGCGAGGCGGGCGTTGCCGTGCTCTGCTTTGACAATGAAAATCTACGCGAAATTGCAAAGGAAGTCGACCGCAAAATCATTTCCTACGCCATTGACCACGACGCCGACTTTACCGCCAAACATATCCGCACGACTTCAAAGGGCATAAATTTTATCGTCTTCAACCGCGAGAAATATCTCGGCAAAGTGAACTTGGCGATTCACGGGCGGCATAACGTCCTTAACGCGCTGGCAACTATCGCGACGTCGTTGGAAGTTGGCGTGCCCTTCGACAAGATTGCGGACGGCTTGAGCAAATTTCACGGCGCGAAACGTCGTTTCCAAGTCAAAGGGCGCGTCAGAAATATTTTGGTCGTCGACGACTACGCGCACCACCCGACCGAAATTGCCGCGACGCTACGAGCCGCCCGCGAGACTAAGCCCAATAAAATCTTTTGCATATTTCAGCCGCACAGGTACAGCCGCACACAACTTTTGCTTAAAGAGTTCGGTGGCGCGTTCAGAGAGGCGGACGAGTTGATTTTGACCGACATTTACTCCGCCGGCGAAGAGAAAATTTCCGGCGTGAGCGGCGAATCAATTCTGAACGAAGTTTTGAGCAAGACCAATCAAGCCGTCAGCTACATTCCCAAGCGCGAAGACATTGCCGCCGCTGTCAAGGACGAACTCTCGCCTGGCGACCTGGTTATCACAATGGGCGCGGGCGACATTTTTAAAACAGGCGAGGAACTTCTCGAACTCCTCAAGGAAAATCGCAAGAAAAAAATCGTCGTGATTTGCGGCGGCACGTCGACGGAGGCGGAAGTTTCGCGGCGCACGGGCAAGGCGATTGCCGACGCGCTCAAGTCCAAAGGTTACAACGTTGAACTCATGGAACTCAATCCGCAGACTTTCGCCGCCACGATTCGCGAAAAGAATTGCGGCATTGTCTTTAACGCCCTGCACGGCAAATACGGCGAGGACGGTTTGATTCAAGGGACGCTCGACATGCTCAAAATCCCTTACACTGGCTCCGACGTGCTAGCCGCCGCGCTGACTATGGACAAGGTCGCCACGAAACATTTCCTCAACTCCGCGCAGATTTCTACGCCAAAGTTCACTGTCTATCGTGAAGTCGACCGCCGCGACGAACTTGCCGCCGAGATTGAAAAGAATTTCGGCTTGCCCGTCGTTATCAAGGCGTCTTCGCAAGGTTCGAGTATTGGCGTGACTATCGTCGAAAAATCTTCCGAGCTTGACGAGGCGATTGAGAACGCCTTTGCTTTTGGTAACGAGATTTTAGTTGAAGAGTTCATTAAGGGGCGCGAGTTGACGGTTGCAGTTATGGGCAACGAGGACGACGCGGAGGCTCTGCCCGTTATCGAAATTACCACGACGACAGGTCGCTACGACTACAAGACAAAGTACACTAAGGGCATGTCGACGCACATTTGTCCTGCGCCGCTTGACGACGCTTTGACTGCCGCCGTTAAAAATTTGGCGGTCGCCGCGTTCAAGGTTTGCAAGTGCGCCGGCGTCGCTCGCGTCGATATGATGTTGTCCGAAGAAAATATTCCCTACGTCATCGAGATTAACTCAGTGCCCGGCATGACCGAGACTTCGCTTGTGCCCGACGCCGCTCGCGCCGCCGGTATCGAATTCCCCGAACTCTGCGAAAAAATTCTTGCGCTCGCCGAATTTTAAGGAGGGTTTGGCATGAAACATTTCTTCTCTGAAATTGACGAGGTCACGTTGACTTTCAGCGACATTAAAACCAATCGCGACGGCATGGAATATATACAAATTTATTTCGAGCACCCGAACGAAAGCGGCTTTGATTTTTTGGAATCGACGTTGCCCGCCTTGCGCGTAAAATCTTCCGAAGGTTTCAGCCAAAAAGAAATCGCCGACTTGCTGGATTATGCGCGAACAAACGCCTTTTTAATCTGGGAAATCGCTCGCAAGGACGGTGAGGAAATTGCCGCAAGTGTGTAGGTTGCTCGGCTATCTGATTTTCTTTTGGTCGAACGAAAATAACGAGCCGCTCCATGTTCACGTCTGCAAGGGCAAGCCGCAAGAGGACGCAACCAAAATTTGGCTTGAAGACGAGCCGCGCTTGGAACATAATAAAAGCCGCATTCCTGCAAGAGATTTGAATCGGATTATGCAATGGCTTGCGGCAAATAAATCGCTCGTCGAATCAAAATGGAACGAACACTTCAAATAACTTTACGACAGCTAGTGGGGTGGTGACAAAATGGCGGTAATTAGACGGCGACGACGATTCAGTCGGTTGTTGCGCGGGATAATCTTTCTTGTGGTGAGCGCGGCGGTGCTGAGTTTTTTCGTGTACGTGCCGCTCTTCACGCTGAGCGAGATAAAACTCGTGGGCGCGAAGTATCTGACGCAAGAGGACATTTTAAAAGTCGGCGATATTTACATGGGCGAGCAAATGTTCAAGCTTGAGACGGACGTTGTGCAAAGTCGGCTGTCGAAGGATTTGCGGATAGAAGAAGTGAGCGTACGCCGCAAATTGCCGCACACGTTGGCGTGATTATCGACAGCTACAAGAGTTTGAAGACTATGCAAATCCCGATGATAACGGGCGCGGCGGTTCGCGACTTGTACATTGGCGACGAGCTTGACGACGAGATTGTCAAAAAAATTTTGGACTTCCTTCAGCGGCTCGACGAAGAGACTTTGAATCGCTTGTCGGAAATTGCGATAGTGGAGGAAGATTATATCGTCATGTACAGCGCGACTGACCGACCAGTTCAAATACGGCTTGGGAAGTTGGAGCGGCTCGACGAGAAGGCGCGGCTCACGGAAGATTTTCTGCGCGACCTGGAGACTAATCCGCACCCCGTTGAATACGTCGACTTCAATTACACGACGCCTTTTATAAAGCTTGTGCAATAGAGAACTGACAACAGCTGAAAAAATTATCCTCTGCCTTGAACTTGCGGCGGAGGATTTTTTTTGCTATCATGAATAAAATTTTAGGAGAGGTGACGTTAATGGACAGCAAAGTTTTATTCAACGTACAATACGGTTTGTTCGTGCTGAGCGCACGCGACGGCGGCAAGGATAACGCCTGCATTATCAACACCGTGACGCAGGTGACCGCCGCGCCCATTACTAAGGACAGAATTTCTATCGCCGTGAATAAGTCGAACTACACGCACGACCTTATCGCCAATACAAAAGAATTCACCGTGTCGATTATCAGCGAGGCGGCGACCTTTGACCTGTTTAAGAATTTCGGTTTCCAGAGCGGCAGGAATATCAATAAATTTGCCGGTTTCGACGACGTTAAGCGCACGGCTAACGGCACGCTCGCCATAACGCGCGGCACGAATTCTTACATCAGCGGCGAAGTGATTCAGCAAATCGAACTCGACACGCACAGCATTTTTATCGCGGAAGTCGTCGACATGGAGAAACTTTCCGACGTTCCCTCCGCGACTTACAACTATTATCAAGCCAACATCAAGCCGAAACCCGCCGTCAAAGCTACTGGCAAAACTAAATGGGTTTGCAGAATTTGCGGCTACGTTCATGAGGGCGACGAACCGCCTGCCGTTTGTCCGCTGTGCAAGCACCCGTCGACCGATTTTGAAAAAGTCGTCGAGGCTGTCGAAGAGGCTCCGAAAAAAAGCAAATACGCCGGCACCAAGACCGAGAAAAATCTTTGGGAGGCG
>CAMYWI010000142.1 GCA_947302675.1 uncultured Selenomonadales bacterium
AATACGCATAAATATTAAATTAATGCCATTGGCTGTAATGCGATGTTTTGGTGAAAAAAAATTATTCTGTCATATAATTTTCTCCTTACAATAAAGGTTATTGCGCTTATTTCGCGAATTAACATGATTATCCTTTCAACCGAGTAAAAACTTGCAAAGGCGGTGCGGATATGACGGGGAGCAGAGAAGTCATAACGGGCGGCGACTTTAAGCGCATGGTTGCGGGCGCGTACAGTGAATTTCTTTTGGAATACGACAGGATAAACGGTCTGAGAGGCGCGGGCACTTTGCCTGGCACTCACATTTTGCGGACGATGGGCGCGGCGGTCATGCCTCTTGCCGACGCTAAAGACGACAGCATTGGCGGTTTGGCTCGCAGAGTTTCAACGGCGGCGGTTTTCGGCGCGCGCGGAAATGCGGGAGTTGTCTTGTCGCAAATGTTTCGCGGGATAAGTGCGGGGCTTGCGGGCAAATACGACGCGACCGGCTCGGAGTTCGGTAAAGCTTTTCAATACGGAATTCTTTACGCGCAGAGAGTAATTCCCGAAGAACCGGAGCGACCGTTTATCACCGTTGCAAAAGCTGTGGCGAAGGGCGCGTATCATGCAGTGCGCGACGGTATGCCGATTGTCGAGATTTTGTTAAAGGCGATTGAGACTGGCGAAGAATCCGTCGAGCGATTGAACTTGTCGGAGGCGGGCGCGAGTATCATGTTGAGTTTCCTGCGCGGTTGCTTAAAGGGTTTGGACGGAAATTTTGTTTCGCCAGCAGTGAGTTTGTCGTTGGGCTTGGGAATTCATAAGAACATGCCCGACCCGCGAAATGATCTTGTGCGCCCGTACTGCATAAGACTGCGCGTGAAAAATTCTAAGACGAGCCAGCCAGAGTTGGAACGGCAGATGCGAGACTTCAGTAGCTTTTCAATCGTGGAGCGTTCGAGCGGCGGGCTTGACATTCATTTACACACGGATCATGTCGGCAAGACACTTGAACAGGCAATCGGTTGGGGACCGCTCAAGGAAGTCAAGATCATAAACATGAGCGAGGCACACGCCCTGCCAATGAGCGATGCGCTGATGAAAGTTGCCGCGCTTGCCGTCGCGAAAGATTCTTTCGAGGCGCAGAAACTTCAAGACGCGGGCGCGTCAATCTTAGTTTCGGGTAGCGAGGAGTCTTCGCCGTTGTTATCTGAAATAATCGGCGCGGCTCATTCGGATTTGGCGTCGAGCTATGTATTAGTCGCATCAAGCCCCGACTATCGCTTGGTCTTCAAACAGGCAAAGAGACTTTTGGGCGGGCGCGTCGAGTTGGTTTTAGCTGACACCTTCGACAACACAATCGCCGCGTTGAAAAAATTTTCGCCAGGCTTATCAGCTGTGGAAAATGCCAAAGTCATGTCGAAATTTTAGAAAGAAATTTTATACTATAAGTCCAGAATCAAATTAAAAACTAAAACTTAATGGAGATGATTCAATGCTGGAAGACAGAAAAGCGGAGCTGACGGCTCTGCGCGACAAGCTGAACGAAATGGGGAATTCACTTTGACATTGCCCGCAAGGAGGAGAAAATCGCCGAGCTTGAATACAAAATGGGCGAGCCGACTTTCTGGGACAACCCCGACGCCGCGCAGAAGATCACGCAGGAATTGAACGACGTTAAGTCAGGCATCGAGACTTACAAAAATCTTGTGGCGAAGTTCGACGACGCGCAGATTCTTTTGGAGCTTGCGTTGGAAGAGCAAGACGATTCGCAAGAGGCTGACATTGCGGCGGAAATTTCTGCGATTGAAGACGGCTTGAACAACCTGCGGCTCGAAATCATGTTGAGCGAACCTTATGACGCCAACAACGCGATTTTAACTTTGCACGCGGGCGCGGGCGGCACTGAGGCTCAAGATTGGACGCAAATGCTCCTGCGCATGTATGTTCGTTGGGCGGAGCGGCACGGCTTTGAAGTTGAAACGGTTGACTTGTTGCCAGGCGACGAGGCGGGCGTTAAATCCGCGTCGCTGTTCATAAAAGGTCACAACGCTTACGGCTACTTGAAGTCCGAAAAGGGAATTCATCGGCTCGTGAGAATTTCGCCGTTCGATTCAAATGCGCGTCGCCATACGTCGTTCAGTGCCTGTGATATAATGCCGGAGATTGATGACGCGGTTGCGGTTGATATAAATATGGCGGACGTTCGCGTTGACACTTACAGGGCGAGCGGCGCGGGCGGTCAGCACATCAATAAAACTTCCTCCGCCGTTCGCATGACGCATATCCCGACGGGAATTGTCGTGCAATGTCAAAACGAGCGTTCGCAGATTCAAAACCGCGAGCGTTGCTTGAAAATGCTACGCGCCAAACTTTTTGAGCTTGAGCTTGAGAAAAAGGAGCAGGAGATTGCCGGACTTGAGGGCGACTTGAAGAAAATCGAGTGGGGCAGCCAGATTCGTTCCTACGTTTTCCAGTCGTATAAATTGGTTAAGGACTTGCGCACGGGCGAAGAGACCGGCAACGTTCAGGCGGTCATGGACGGCGAGATTGACCCGTTTATCCGCGCCTATCTTGCCGCCAAAGCTAACGTCAAGATTTAATGGAGGCTCGCTATGAAAAAATTTCTAGCCGTGATAGTCGTCCTGCTGATTGCCGTCGGCGCGTTCATTCAATTTGCCGTGCCAAAAGCTCTGGCGAACTATCTCAAAAACAAAGTCACCGAGTACACCGCCGCGCAGGAGGTCACCTTGTCGCTTGAAGCCCTGCCGAGCGCGAAAATCGCTCTGGGCTATATCGACAGCCTTCACTGCACCGCCGCCGACGCCACGATTGGCGAACTCTATCTTAAAAAAGTTCAGCTCGACGGCTCCGCGATTCACATTGATATTCCAGAATTGCTCATGCCAACCGACGGCATAAGCCGCGAGGAACGTACAAACCGTGTCTTGAAGTCCGTCAGCAAGTTGGAACTTAGCGGCGTCATTACCGAAGAGGCTTTGAAAGATTTTCTCGCGCAGAAAATTGAACAGCTCCGCAGTCCGCAAGTCACCATGACGCCCGAAGGCATTACGGCGGAAGGCAAAGTTAAAATTCTCGGACGCGAGGCGGACGTTCAAATCGGCGGGCAGATTGTCGCGCGTGACGGCGATTTGTATTTCCAAATGAATCACGTCAATGTTGAGAATGCAATTTTGCGCCGCGTCAATCTCGACAGATTCTTGGGCGACTTCAACATAACCGAGAATGTCAAAATGCCGTTCGGTATGCAGTTTAGGGAAGTTGAGATGCGTCAAGGCGAGGCGTTCGTCAAGGCGACAAGGAATTGAGCATGAAAAAATTTTCTTACAACAGGACGCTCGTGATAGTTATCTGCGTGGGACTTTTCGCCGCGCTGATTATCGCGGGGCAAAGATATTTCGTCGAGTCGGAGAACATGCAGGTTGACTTGGCGGTTGATTATCAAAGCGTCGTCGACCTTGCCGAGCGCGAGGGCTTGGAGCTTGACGACGTTTTAAAGATGACCAAAGAGGCGGGAATAACTTCGCTTGCAATTTACGATTCGTCGTTGGAAAAGTTGGCGCGGACGGGGAAAATTTTCACGCTCGCGGGCAGTGAGATTTTGGCGAATTATCAGAGCGGCACGCTGACCAATGAACTTTGGCGACAGACGATTGAATTTGGACTCGTCTCGTCCAACAGGGTTTACGTTATCGGCGGCGACCTCGACAGCTACTACGATACCAAAGAATCGCTGATTCAGCGGCTCGGCGAGGAGCGCGTTAAAATTTTCGCGGTCGGCGGCATTGAGGTTATCGAAGTCAAGGGGCAATACGGCGCGTTAATGAAAATGCCACTCGGCTTGCCCCGCGACGAAATGAATAAGGCTCGCGCCGCTGGTTTCACGATTCTTGCCCGCCCGATGAATTTTCAGAAGTGCACGGCGGAGAACGTTCAATTTTTCTTCGACAGGATAGAAAATTATCCAATCTCGGAAGTTGTCTTCGACGGTCCGGAAGTTTTGGGCGCGTCGAATTTTCTTGACTTGACGGCGGCGAATATGATTCGGCGGAAGTTGACCTTCGGGGTGATTGAGCACTTCACGCAATTAAAATTTTATCCGCAGTTGGGAATGGAGTATCTCGCGCAGAAAATTGGCAAGGATCATGTGGCGCGGCTCTACGCAATTCCTAAAGACGAGCAACCCAAGCTTGACATGGCGACGGCGATTAACCGTTGGTCGACGACCGACAGGGAGCGCAATATTCGCGTCAACCTCCTGCGCATTTACGAAAAGCCCGAACACGAACTTTCCTTGCTGGAAACGAACCTGAAGTATTTCCGAGAAGTCCGCGCAGTTTTGGAGAAGGACGGCTTTACTTTCGGGAAGGCGGGCACGTTTGAAAATTATTATCCGAACGTAATTTTGCGGGCGTTGGTTATAGTCGGCGTGGTGGCGGCGGGTGTCTTGTACTTGTCGCTCATCTCGCGGCGGCTCAATCGTAGCAGGAAATTTCAGTTGCAACTATTTGCAGTTTTGGCTATAATTTCAGCGATACCGATTTTGATAGGCGCGGGCGGCAAAGTCCGAGTCCTCGCGGCGTTGCTGAGCGCGAACTTATTCCCAGCATTGGCGATAATTTGGCAACTCGATCTTTTGCGCGTGATTCAATACAAAGTGCGCATACAAAATCGAACGCGGCGGCTCAAAGAAAATTTGTCGACGTTGCAAATCGTCTGGATATCGGGATTCGCGCTGTTAGTCACGGGCGTAATGTCGTTGACGGGCGCGGCGTATTTATCGGGCGCGTTGTCGGACGTGTCGTATTTCTTGGAGTTTGAAATTTTTCGCGGCA
>CAMYWI010000143.1 GCA_947302675.1 uncultured Selenomonadales bacterium
CTTTCCGAGTCGCCGCCTTCAAGCCAAGTCGCCGTAGCTCCGTCGCCGAAAAGCGGGCGCGTCGACGTGTCGCGAACGTTGATATATTTAGTATAGACGCTCGACGTTAGGAACAAAATTTTCTTCGCAAGCCCCGTCTCAATCAAACCCTTCGCAACCGCCAAGCCGTAAACGTAGCCCGAACAGCCCAAAGCGATATCCATTGTCCCGACAGATTTTTTTAAGCTAAGTCGGTCTTGAAGGTGCGCGGCGGTGTGCGGCATTTGATAATCGCCGTGTTGTGTGCACAACAAAATAAAATCCGTCTCGTGGCGGTCAATGTCGTGCTCGTTAAAGAGTTTTTCGGCGGCTCTGAATGCCAAGTCGCCCGCCGACTCTTCTTTTACAATGTGGCGGCTCCTCACGCCAATTTTTTTTATGAATCGCCCGTCAACTATCTCCGAATTATTCTCTATCGTCGGCGGCAGGTAACTCGCTATCGCCCTTATCTTCGCAAACATTTTCACCCTCCAAATAATTTTTCACAGCCGCCACGAACTCGACCGCGTGTTGATATTGCTCCTCCGCATGCTCTCGCGACACAACGAAAAAATCTGCATAGTCGCTGTATTGCCTTGCCGAAAAAGCCTCGCCTATGTAGTCGGAAAATTTCACCTCAAATAAACCGGTTTTAACATATTCGCGGCGAAAATAGCTGATAACCGCCGAATGTTTCTTGAAATCAACATACCTCTCAGACAACAAAGCACGAACAGCATTGAATATCGCGTAATAAGAGTTGCTTACAGAAATTTTGTAGCGACCGCTGTCTATCATCTCCTTAGATACTTCCAAACGCTCTGTGGCTGTTTCCAATCTGTACTTTGTCAAATCACGCAAGACGAATGCCCTCCTTGAAAATATTGCCGTAATAGCCGACCTCGTTTTTATATTCCTCGAAAATTTTTGAGCTAATAATCATCGGCGAAGTTATAACGTCAAGCTCCAAATCCATTTCGTTTGTATCAGCCCAAACTTGCTTGCGCTTTTTGTAAGAATCCGACATGTCGCCTTTGACTATTGCGGCGAAGTCAATATCCGAATCCTCGTTGAAGTCGCCTCTTGCATACGAGCCGTAAAGATATATCGCCTCTATGTCGTCGCCGTAAGCTTTGCGATAAGCCGCCACGACCCGCTTGCAAATTTCCTCCATATGCGGCGTTGCGTTCATTTAAATCAGCTCCTTAAATATTTGAACCCCGATTTGTGGTCGGGGCTTTTTTTGCATTTACTTCTTATCGGTCGGCGGCTCGTCCTCAACAGGCATTAAAACCAAGTGAACGGGCAGATTGGAGGCACCAGGCGGCGAATATTCAAACGTCACTTTGCCGCCCTCATAAATTCCAAGCTCGGCAAGCTCAGCTATGCTACTAAAAAGCGAGTAACCTTTCTCGCGCGCCTTCTTAACTTTTTCTGGCTCGGCGGGCGTCTTATCACCAAAATAAATTCCGCCTTCGGGCGTCAAGATACGCTTAGTCTCGCCCTTGTAAGTGACGCGCATCGCGCCCGCGTAGTAGCCGCCAAGCGGCGTCAAGAAAATTCGTGCCTTCTTACCCTCCTTGATATTGACATTAATCGTATAAATCACGCCGTAGTTGCCGTAGTTTTCGGTCGCGCTACCGTCGGTCATGTCAATGCCCTGCTTGTACAAATCGTTCACGTTGTCGGCGAGCATAACGTAGCCAATGCCGTCCTTGTCGGGGTCGTAGGTCTTCTTGAGTGTGATTGTCCTGTTCATTTTCTTGAAAGTGCCGCGCAGACGGTGTTCGTCCTTAGGCAAAACTTTTGCGTCGATAATGAACTCTAACGGATTTTCTTTCTGCGGACACATCAAAACCGTCACGCGAACGGCTCCTGCCGTGTGAAAATCATAAATCCCGTACAACAACTGACCAGGCTTGACCAAATGACTGCTGACGTCCTCAATAAAAAGATCTTTGCCGTCTGGTTCCATGTACAGAGAATAATTGAAAGTCTCCTGCATGTACTCGGTTTGAACTTCCTTTCCAACCTCCAGATAATTCGCGCTCGGCTCGCTGACCACGCCGCGAGAAATTTCGACGGTATTTTTTTTGCCGCTCAAATTTTCAACGACAACCGCAATTTTCTTGTCGACGTTAGTCCCGTTCAAATGGTAAAAGAGTAAGCGGGCGTCGCCCTTGACAACGTCCGAATACAAAATCCCGTCTTCGAGAACTTTTTCGGGGCTGTCGCTGAACAAGAGGACGCCGCCCTTGTCGGAGCTTTTCACTGCCAACTTGCGCATCAAATCTTTGTCGCGATTTTGTTCAAAGGGATTCTTCGCCTCCGCAACGGTCAAGGAAAAAATTACCGCAAGCATTAAAGTAATCGACAGAATTTTTTTTAGCAAACTCAACAGAATCATTCCTTCCGCTTAAAAATCTTTGAACAGATTATCAAGAAAACCTTGAACCTTTTTGCCAGTCCGGCTTTGCTCGTCGTCGCCGTCATCGTGCGAACTGCTCTTGCTACTCTTGTTATCTTTGCTACTCTTGCCGCTCTTGTCGAGTTTGTTGGTAATTTTGTTAGCCTTCTCGTACTTTTTGGCAACCTCGTCGACATTTTTGTTGCGAGCCTCCAACGCCCGAATCAATTTCACAGCGTCATCCGCCTCGCGTCTAATAATCTTTAAGCGGTTCATTTGAGCATCATTGGCATCAACCATTAGCTCACCTGCGCGGCTGAAAATTTCCGCCGCCTCTTCTAAAACAATATCGCCGTAACTTTTGGCTCTGGAGCGTTCAAGTTTCGCCAAAGTCATTGTGTCCTTAGCTTCCAAAAGTTTTTTCTTGTTAATGTCTTCCAAGACTTTAATAATTTTTGCCGCGCCTACCATTTCGACAAAGGGCGTGAGTTCGGCGTAACGATAGTTCTTGTTCATCTCGAAATTTTCTTTAAGGTAATTATAAATCTCGCCCTTCTCGTCGTGATGACCTTCCTTGTCCGAAAGCCCCGTGACCTCCTGCAATTTGTATTCGGCTCCCGCCGTGTAAGCAGTGGCTTTGCTCAAATCGCGAACCATTTTTTCGCGAGCCTCTTCCAACTCCGCCATTGCACTAGTTAAATCGTTCGTTGTGTAAAGTTCCTTGCCGGTAGAAATTTTGTCGTCTTTTCTCTCGCTCGGCGTAGTATTATTGGCGGGCGGCGTCGGTTTATTGATGCTGGGATTGGAAATATTGACAGGCTTGTCATCGTCATCTTTTTTAGAGGCAACGCGGCGTTCCTCTTCTCGTTTCTCAGCGTCTCTGTTTATTTTCTTTAAAATCTCAAGCAATTTACTTTCCACTGCGTCGGGGTCGACAAGTGCCGTGACATACGCCTTGCACACAACGCCGTTTTCCGTGAATTCTGTCCGCTCACTTTTTACATTCATTAAAGTTTGAGCCACAATGTTTACTTTATCCTTGACCAACTGAAAATTACTGATTTCCGTAGAGCTTTCGACATAGACTCCCGCTTGCTCTGCGATTTTTCTTTTAGCATCCGCCACTGCATATCTTTTGGCGTCTTCACGAGTGTCACGATCTCCGAGTCGATATTCGCCCTCCGCTGAAAATTGCTGAGGTGCCGCAAAAACTTCGCCCGATAAGCCCACGCTAAGAATCGAAATTAAAACCGCTATCATGAGTCTTTTAATCGTATTCACTTTAAACACCTCCTCAATCATAATCAAATCAATTTTCACAATGAATTCAGACTTACTTGATAATCTGCGCATTAAAAAATATTCACGTTAAAGATATATAAAGCTCAAATTTTTGTCAAGCGATAAGGGTAAAAAAATCGGCAGGCTAGAAACCTGCCAGCGTAGTCTTCATACTTTCTTTGCTTGTCCAAAGATGTGGGGCGGCGTCCATGCCGCCCCTTCTACTCTTCGACGATTCATGACGTTTCTTTATTTGAACAGTTCAATGATTTGCTTGCCGATTAAAATAACGGTCATTCCGATAAACAACGGGCGGACGTACGCCGCGCCCTTCGAGATTGCCATCTTCGCGCCACAGAACGCGCCCAAGATCATGCCGAGACCCATTGGGATTGCATAGGAAAAATTTACCAGTCCCAATATCGAGAAGACAATCACGGCGGCGAGGTTGCTTGCGAAGTTGGCGGCTCTTGCATTTGCGGCGGCTCCCAAAAACCCGTAGCCTATCATTAAAAACATGAACAGCATAAAAGAGCCAGTGCCCGGTCCGAAGAATCCGTCGTAGAAACCGAGCGCGAAGATTATCAGCAAGCCGAGAAAATAATTTTTGTGCGAGACGCTAACTGATTTTTTGTCCGCGCCCCAATTCTTTTTCGCCACGCTGTATATCGCAATGACAATCAGCATGACGACGACCAGCGGGCGCAGGAAGTCCGGCGGGACTTGTCGCACGACCAACACGCCGATAACCGAACCGATAAACGCCAGCGGGAACATAACGCGCATTATTTTTTTGTCGATATTGCCCGAACGCCAATAAGTTAAAAAGCCCGCCGCCGCGCCCATGCATGAGGCGACTTTGTTTGTGCCGAGCACGTTTAGCATTGGCAAGCCCGCCCACATCAGCGTTGGCACCGAGATTAACCCGCCGCCGCCCACGACCGAATCAATGAACGCCGCGATAAAGCCCATGCCCGCCATTGCCGCCATAATTGTAAAGTCGAGTTCCATAATCGTCGTCTCAATGGTGGAAAAGTCGAATGTGCGTGAACGCCATAGC
>CAMYWI010000144.1 GCA_947302675.1 uncultured Selenomonadales bacterium
CGGCCGGCATGGACGCCGGCCGCTCGCCGCGTTTGAACAGGATGTTCAAGCGGCGACGCCTTTTCTTTTGCATACTTTTCTTTGGGCGTAGCAAAGAAAAGTATGAGAATTCATTTCTGCGCACTTGAAATTTTTCCCGCAGTGCAGTAATTTTTTATAGACAATTCGCAATCAAAGGAGTATGGATTAATGATAAAAAAATTTGCCGCGCTGATGACGGCAGGAATAATTTTTATAAGCGCAAGCGTCGCAGTGGCGGAGGAGCCTGAAGAGCCTTTCGGGACAAATTTGGTCGACGAACCTTTCACCGAACCGACGCGAGAAAAACCTCAGCCCGAAGAAAAAAAGCCGACACTTGACCCCGCCTATCACGACATGCCGACTTACGAGCCTGGCGAAACTCCGCCGCAACAATCGACACCGCCGCCCGTCGAAGAGGAAGAGGGCTTAGAGTTTTTGCTTTATAATCAAGATGGCGTTATGGCGTTCGCGATTATCGCCGACCATGAGAAATATCAAATGCGCCCGGTTTTGGCGAAGGGCAAAGTTCCCGGTCGCGCGACCGTTTCGCAAATGAACGCGCCAAACGCAATCGCCACGATTAACGCGAGCTACTTCGGCATCAGCGGCGTCATTTACGGCAACACAAAGATTGACGGACTCACGGCGGGCACGACGTATTTTATCCGCTCGGCAATGGGGATTAACGCGGACGGCTCAGTTATTTTCGGGCGGCAAGCTTATCACGGCGTCGTTCAAATTGATGACGAGGAGTTTGCTGTCAGCGGCGTCAACTGCGAGCGCGGCGCGGATACCGTCGTCATTTACAATGCTTGGAACGGCGCAACGACCGGCACTAATGATTCGGGCGACGAGCTGATTGTTCGCGGCGGCGTTGTCGAGCAAATTTTTCGCGGCAAGGGAAATAACTACATACCGCCCGACGGCTACGTTATCAGTGCGCACGGCACCGCCAGAGAATTTTTCAGCGCGGTTGAAGTCGGCGACGAGATGAATTTTGAAGAGGACTTTATCAACGTCGAGCACGGCGCGGATTTTAACGAGGCGATTCACATTTTGGGCGCGGGTCCGACTTTGGTTAAGGACGGAGAAATTTACGTGACGGCGGACGCCGAGCAATTCCCCGCTGATATTCGCGTCGGTCGCGCTCCGCGTTCGGCAGTCGGCATAACCAAGTACGGCGATTATATTTTCGCGGTGGTTGACGGGCGGCAAGCTCACAGCAAAGGTTGCACGTTGACCGAATGGGCGCGGATTCTCAAGAATAATTTCGGCGCGGTCGAGGCGATTAACCTTGACGGCGGCGGCTCGACCGAATTATTTTTTAAAGGCAGTCTGATAAACAGTCCAAGCGACGGTCACGAAAGACTTGTTGGCGACGCCTTGACTATTCTGCCCAAATAAATCTCTGCAGTGGTTGACGATTTAACGAAAATAATTTACTATGCTTTATGTTAAGCGCAGATTAGAAGGCGGCTTGACGGGATTTGAAGACTCGCAAAAGATTTTTAGCGCAGATAAAAAAGCTTCTTGAATGGAGTTGAAAGACTTGCACAAAATTTTATCGAAATTATTTTTAGCGGTCGCAATGATAATTTTCGCGCTGTCGAACACCGCGCAGGCAATGCCCGAAATTTTTCCGCTCGACCAACTCAAGAGCGGCATGAGCGGCAAAGCTTATACCGTCGTGGACGGCTCCGGCAAAATCGAATCGTTCGACGTGCACATTGTCGGCATGACTGACGACGGCAAAGGTGCCAAGCGCATGATTATGGCGGAGGCGTCGGGCGAGGTCGTTCGGCGCACGGGCGGCATCTTGCAGGGCATGAGCGGTAGCCCCGTTTACATTGACGGAAAACTTGTCGGCGCACTTGCCGCCACGCTTAAAGAAATGAATCCTTATACTTTTTTTATCACGCCGATTGAAGACATGCTCGCGCTCTGGACTATGCCCGACCCTAAGGCGCAAGTGAATTTCTTTAAAGTCGTCAAGGAAGAAGAAACTAAAACGGAAGAAGAAACTAAAACGGAAGAAAATTCCGTCGCAGAAGAAAGTTGCGAACCCGAAGATAAATCGGAAGAGTTGACGGAAGAAACTCCCGCCGTTGAAGAAAATCCTCCGATTGAAGAAAGTCCTGAACTTGAGGAAATGAGCGCGTTCTATTTGAGCGGCTTTGACTCTCTCGGCGCGAAGTTTTTAAGTCAAACGTTGGGCTTGAAAAATTTGCAGGCGGCTCCTTCGACAATCGAACGCGGGCTTAAACTCGACGCAACGCTTGAGCCTGGCTCGGCTTTGGGCGTCGCGATTATCTACGGCGACTTCTCGCTCGGCGCGACAGGCACCGTCACCGCCGTCGAAGGCAAAAAGATTTTGGCGTTCGGTCACTCCTTCACGCACGCCGGCAACGTCAACTACTTCATGACGGACGCATCTGTTATCGGCTCGATAAGCGGCGCGAACACCACCGGCATTAAGCTCGCGGGCATTGGTCACATTATCGGGCGCGTCAATCAAGACCGCGAGGCGGGCGTCGCTGGCATTCTCGGAACTTTCCCCGCCGTCGTGCCTATCACCGTCAAGGTTAAGGACAACTTGCTTGCGAAGGAAGAGACTTACAACGCAACTATCGCTTACAATGAAAACCTCGTGCCAAAGCTCGGCGCGTCGATTGCCTACACCGCGCTCAGCAAAGTTGCCGACACTCTCGCGGAAAGTACCGTTGACATTGATTTTAACATCAAGACCGATTCTGTCGCGAGCGGCGAAATTTTCCGCAAGAATATGTTTTATAACGCTTCGGACGTCGGGCAAGTCGCCGTCCTTGAACTTATGCAAGCTCTTAATCTCGTCTGCTCCAATACAAAACAAGAATCAAATATTTTCGGCGTCGACGTGAATATCGCCTTCGAGACCGAGCGGCGCACCGCGTCAATCGTCTCAATCACTCCCGACAGAAAGCGCGTCAAGCCCGGCGATACCGTCAATTTGACCGTCGAACTGCAACCCTATCGCAAGCCGACTGAAACTGTCATCGTGCCTTACACCGTGCCTTTGACTGCGCGGCAGGGAAATTTGTCGCTTGAAATTCACGGCGGCGCACTCGTTCCCGTTGCGCAAGCTATGTCAAATTCAGGTATCATCACTGCCGATTCAAACAAAAGCTACGAGGACAAGATAAAGGATTTCCTCAAGACGGGCAAAAACAATCAGCTGGTCGTGGAAGTCGGCGCGTCGGGCGAAGTCAAGACCGACAAGGAAATTCGCCGCGACATTGCGCAAGCCAAACGCATTCAGGCGCGGCTCAAGAAGGAAGGCAAAACTTTCAAGAAGTCCGACAGCAGAGTTGACACGAATTATATAATCGATAACGTCATGCGCACGACGCTCAGCGTTGAGAAAGTTTGACACTTGGAGGATGAGATTTTGGAGAGATTGATAATAAAGGGCGGCAAGCGATTGAGCGGCACCGTAAAAATCAGCGGCGCGAAAAATGCCGTGTTGCCGGTAATTGCGGCGACGCTACTCGGTCAAGATAGAGAAACTTGTTTGGACGAAGTGCCTAACCTCGACGACGTGCGAACAATCAGCGAAGTCTTGCGCTCGCTCGGCGTCAAAGTTCGTCACGAGTCACAGAATAATAAATTGTTCGTCGACGCCTCGACGATTGAAAATATAACCGCGCCTTACGATTTAGTTCGGAAAATGCGGGCGTCGTTCTTGATAATGGGACCGCTCTTGGCGCGACTGGGTTCAGCGAAGATTTCATTGCCGGGCGGTTGCGCGATTGGTACTCGTCCGATTGATTTACACTTGAAAGGCTTTGAGGCACTCGGCGCGAAAATTTCAATCGGGCACGGCTACATTGAGGCGGTTGCCCCCGACGGCTTGAGAGGGGCGCAAATTTATCTTGACTTCCCCAGTGTCGGCGCGACCGAAAATATTTTAATGGCGGCGTCAATGGCGGAAGGTCAAACGATTATTGAAAACCCCGCGCAGGAGCCGGAGATTGTCGACCTTGCAAACTATCTTAACATTATGGGCGCGAAGATTCGCGGCGCGGGCACGAACGTTATCAAGGTCGAGGGCGCGAAGAAGTTAATCGCGCATGACTACACGATTATCCCCGACCGCATCGAGGCGGGCACGTACATGATTGCCGCCGCGATGACGCAAGGCGACGTTTACATTGCCAACGCGATTAGCGAACACCTCAAGCCCGTTATCGCCAAGCTCAAGGAGGCGGGTGTCAAAGTCTTTGAAGACGTGGACGGCATTCGCGTTATCTGCGACAGGCGTCCGCGAGCCGTCGACATTAAGACGTTGCCCTATCCCGGTTTCCCGACCGATATGCAGGCGCAGTTTATGGCAATGCTGACTGTTTCGAGCGGCACGAGCATGGTGACTGAGACCGTCTTTGAAAATCGTTTTATGCACGTCGACGAACTCCGCCGCATGGGCGCGAAGATTAAAATTGACGGGCGGACTTCCGTTGTTGAAGGGCAAGAAAAATTGACGGGTTGCCAAGTCAAAGCGACCGACCTCCGCGCGGGTGCCGCGATAGTTTTGGCGGCTCTCGTTGCCGAAGGCGAGACGCAAGTTGGCTACATTCATCACATTGATCGCGGCTATGATAATCTTGTTCAAAAGCTCGTGAGCTTGGGCGCGGATATAAAGCGCGTTGACCAGTAAAAAAAATATCGCTCGTCGAAACCGGCGGGCGATTTTTTTGACAATGTTAAAGTT
>CAMYWI010000145.1 GCA_947302675.1 uncultured Selenomonadales bacterium
CGAGAACATTGTCGCCGCTTTGATTTATGTCGTAGGTTGCCGAGCCGTCTCCGATTTGCAGTGTCGAACTGGATTGAAAGCCCTCGATAAGGTCGGAGCCGTCGTCTTCCGTGTACTTAATCAAAATATTTTTGCCGCTGTCTGCGCCGTCGTGGTTTGCAATGGTATCGTCGCCTTTGCCGCCTTCAATCGTATTGTAAGAACCAGCGTTATCAATGATATCGTCACCTGCGCCGCCTTCGATTGTGTTGTATTTGGTAGAAATAGCGGTGATAGAATCGTCACCCGCGCCGCCGTTGATTGAAACGTTGTTGCTTTTATAATTTTGAATGGTATCGTTGCCGTCGCCACCGTCGATTGTCACCGTGTCGCTGTAGTTGGAAATAGTATCGTCGCCTTCGCCTGCGTAGATCTTAACATTAGGGTTAACACCCCAGTTGCTAAGGTAATCTTTTCCGTCGCCACCGTTGATTGTGACATAATAACCGCGATTTACAACGGTATCGTCGCCGCCGAGCGCGTTTATTTTCACGCTGTAGCCTTTGTTTGTAATTGAATCGTTGTCAGCTGTGCCCGTAATTACGATGCCGGGCGTGTCATTATATTTTTCCATACTAACTCCTTCCTCCGCGCTGAATTATTAGAGACCTTGCGCCTTCCGAGCCATTTTCATAGCTTGTTTGCGCGTGATGACGTTGCCGCTCAAGTCGGTGTAGACATTTTCCTTATTAGCGTCTGTGGAAATTGTCTTGCAAAAAACTCCAACCTTGAGCCACGCGCCGCGCAGTTCGTCGGCTACCGCGTCAAAGTTTTGGTGAATGTATTTGCTCGAATACGCTTGGATGTCGAGACCGATGGTTTGCAGAAAAGCCGCGTCGGTTTGCATTTCGGCAAGCGTGCCGCCCGCCACGTTGTCATGCTCCTCCAGAGTGAGTTCTTCTTCTTTGAATTGGTTATCCATTGTCTCTACCTCCCAAAATTTTATTTGTTGCCTTGCGCCTTCAGAACCATTTTCATAGCCTGATTGCGCGTGATGACGTTGCCTTTCAAGTCTTGGTAGACATTTTGCTTATTGGCGTCTGTGGAAATTGTCTTGCAAAAAACGCCGAACTTGAGCCACGCGCCGCGCAGTTCCTCCGCTACCGCGTCAAAATTTTTATGAATGTATTTGCTCGAATGCGCTTGGATGTCGAGACCAGCGGCTTGCAGAAAAGCCGCGTCTTCTTGCATTTCGACAAGCGTGCCGCCCGCCACGTTGTCGAGTTCCTCAGTAGTAAGCTCTTTTTCTTTGAATTGGTTATCCATTATCTCTACCTCCCAAAATTTTATTTCAATATTTTTACGCACGAGCTTGCGTTTCGTTACGCCTCAAGTTTTGTAAATTTATCACAGCGCGTCTTGTCTGTAAAGCTGACAAAAAAATCGCCCCGACTGCGCGTCGAGGCTTTAATAAAAATTTTTCACTTGAAGTCTTTGACGATACCGATATTTTCTATGTCGACAATCATTGGAATGCAGAGATAGGAAGGAACAGTCATTACGTCGTTTTTGATATTGGTCACGTCGTTAATGGCGGGCTGACTGCCTTCGACAACCGCCTTGACCATGCGCACGATTTTGCCGCAAAGAATCTCTGGGTCTTTGTAAATCGTCATAGCTTGCTTGCCGGCTTTAATGTTGGAAATGCCATTGGCTCCGGCGTCTTGCCCCGTCAAAATTGTGGGCGTGCCTTTGTAGCCAAAACTCTCCGCCGCTCTGATAAAAGCCTCCGCCAAGTCGTCGTTCGCCGCGATAACTATGTTCAATGACTTGCCGTCGGAATAATATTTCTGAAGAATTTCTGTCATGCGGCGTTGAGCGTTTTCTGGTTTCCAACCGTCGGTCGCAACGGTTCTAAAATCCATTTGCCCCGAAGGAACAATCAGCTGACCTCTGTCAATGTAGGGTTTCAGATATTGAAAAGCTCCATTGAAAAAGAGCGGGGCGTTGGTGTCGCCGGGGTCGCCCGCGATAAATTCAATCGTGAACGGTCCCGCGCCGCTTTTGAGATTGAGCTTTTCTTCGACGTAACGCGCTTGGAACTCGCCAACAGAATTATTTTCAAAAGAGGCGTAGTAACTTATCGCGTCGGTGTGCATAATCAAGCGGTCGTAAGCAATGACGGGAATACCATTTTCCTTTGCAAGCGACAAGGCGTCGCCGAGTGCGCCAGTATCTTGTGCGCCAATGACAATCGCGGCAGGATTTTTTTCAACGGCGTCTTTAATCTGCTCGACTTGCTCGGCGGCGGTGCTGCAGAATTTAAGCTCGACATCGTAATTTGCCTCACGCATAAGATTAGCGCACAACTCGCCGATATATTTCCAAATGCCGCTGTTGGGATTGGGGAAGAGAATCTGCACAGAATTTTTTTGCTCGTCGTCGTTCGCGCAACCGCTCAACAACGTGCACAATACCAAGCATAAAATCAAAAAAATTTTCCGCACGATAAACACCTCACAACTTGAACTGGGAAGTCAGATCCTTGAGCTTTTGAGCCATGTCCGACATATTTTTACTGGCACTTGCAATTTCGTCCATAGAGGCGGAAAGTTCTTCTGTCGCGGCGGAGACAGACTCGGCGTCCTGCGAAACGGCGGTGCTAGTTTTATTGAGCGCGTCCATAACCGTGACGAGTTTATTAATTTTTTCGGAGGAAGAGCGGGCGGCTTGTAAAATAATTTCGGCGTTCTTCGTGAGTCCGATAACGGCTTGCACAATCGTGCTGAAAGAATCGCCCGCTTTGTCGACGACGGTTTTGCCGCTCTGAACGTCAAGCGTTCCCTGCTCCATGCGTTCAACTGCTTTGGTCGTGTCGTCTTGAATCACGCGAATCAACTCGGCGATTTTCGACGCGGCAAGGGCTGAACCTTCCGCGAGCTTGCGAACTTCATTAGCGACGACCGCAAAGCCTTTGCCATGTTCACCTGCGCGGGCAGCCTCGATTGCGGCGTTCAACGCGAGCAGATTAGTTTGCTCGGCAATGCCGCTGATTGTCTCGGAAATTTGGCTGATCTCTTCGGAACGCGCGGCGAGTTGGCGAATAACTTCTGCGGACTCGGTGACGGAGGCGGCGATTGTCTCCATTTGCGAAACGGCTCCCGAAACGGCAACGCGCCCCGCCTCCGCAATGTCGGCGACGTCGTTGGCGGCTTTGGAAGATTGCTCGGAAAGTTTTTCAAAGGCGATAATATCTTGGTTCATGTTATTAATTTCATTGACGGAGGAATTGACCTGCTCACCTTGATTAGTCATGTTGAAGGCAACGTTGCTGATTGAGTCGGCGACCTGCTGAGTTGCGAGCGCGGATTGGTCGGCGTTGGAGGTGAGCTGTTCGGAAAAGTTCACGAGATTTTCTGCAGTGGAAGTTATGCCCTTGATTAAGCTTTTGAGTTGCTTGACGGTCTCGCCAAAAGCGTTCGTGAGCATACCGAATTCGTCGCTGGTCTTGGGCGTCACGTCGACTTTCAAATTTCCTTTGGCAATGCAATCGGCAATCTCGATAAGGTAATGAATCGAAGTGTTAATCGAACGGCTAAGATAAAATGCCATAGAGACGGAAATTAAAATGACGAGAATCACGGAGACAATCAGGATAAATTTTGTGCGTTCGTATTCGGCGGCGGCGGCTCTTGTTTCGGCGTGAATGAAATCTTTGCGGGCGTCGATGACTTTAAGGAGCAAGTCGGAAAGATATTCAAACCTGGTCAAGGAGCCTTCAAGAATCGTCGCGGCTTGCGCCGACTGGTTGTTGTTGGAAAGCGTGATAATATTATCGAGGTGTTTTCTGTAAGACGCCCACTCTTGGCGCAGGGAGTGAAGATTTTGGTCAACGTTGCCCTGCATACTTTTTTCTAGCGTGTTAAAAGTAATGTCGATTTGGTCGGCGAGCTTGGCGGCTTTTTTCTCGGCGTAGGAGCGACTAACTAGATTAGGCGCGGTGACAATGGAATATTCAAGTTGCCGATATTGCTCCATAGCCTTTCCGTTGTCGGTGGCGACAAGCACGCTCAAAAGGTGCGTCGTCGCAATACGCATTGCGCCCTCGTTAATTTTGTTTAGGGCGTAAGTTGAATAGATACTGACTGCGACAAAAACTAAAATCAGAACAGCGAAAATCAGATTCAGCTTTTGACGGATAGTTAAAGCATTCAAAAAAACCGCCTCCTTTTTTTGCCGACCGTGTGTTAGCGTCGGGTTGTTGCAAATAATTATTGCATTATTTTTCGCTAAAAGCAAGTTGTAATAAGCACGTCGATAAAAACTTTAAGCGCGACACAAAAGTTTTTTATTACGATACCATTGCTTTAATCTTCCCAAAAATTGTACAATACGCAAAAAAATCGTTGCTTTTGGAGAAAGGAGAGGATTTTTATGGGGACGGTCAATGAAACAAGTATCGATACTGTAGAAAACAAATTCATTGTGAATTTTGCCTCTAACGTCTCAATCGACAGCGGCGACGGTTACGACACAATCACGAATACAGGTGACAGTACCACAATCATTGGCGGCGGCGGAAAAGATTCAATCAGCAATCGCGGCAATGAAGTCTCAATCGACGCCGGAAATCGCGACGATCGCATTAACAATTACGGCAAAAAAGTCACAATTATTGGCGGTGAAGGTAATGAGTATGTCATTAACAATAGCGGAAGTGACGGCGGCTTAATTGACGTTGGCAAAGGCAATGATTCTG
>CAMYWI010000146.1 GCA_947302675.1 uncultured Selenomonadales bacterium
TTACCAGACGAATGACGTTGCGGCGGCGACAATGAAAATTTGGGACACCAGCGGCTCCAAGCAGGCTGTCTTATCCGCCGCGAAGCTCAAAAAACTTTTCCACGACGACAGCGACTTGACCGACGACTTGAAGACGCAACTCACAACACTAAGCACCAATCTCGGTATCGGCGACTTGAACTTGCCCGCCGTCGACGCGCTCAATCAAACTGCTCAAGCCACGTTCAACGGCGGCGACAACGGCTGACATAAAAATTTATCCCCTGCGGTGTGCGGGGGATTTTTTTTGCAAGACGCTTCAGAATATAAATTTCTGTTTGTGCATGTGAATGTTCATCAGAATTGCAATCGCCAAAATGTTCGTCGTCAGCGAGCTGATACCGTAACTCATAAGCGGCAACGGAATGCCCGTGACAGGCATAATGCCCGTCGTCATGCCGACATTAACAAGCACGTGGAAGGCAAGCATCGACGTTATCCCGACGGCAAGCAGTCGCCCGAAAACGTCGCCCGCGTCTTTGGCAATTTGTATGCCGCGCCACAGCACAGTCAGATACAGCAACAATAAGACGACCGCTCCGACAAAGCCGAACTCTTCGCCGACGACCGCGAATATAAAATCCGTGTGATTCTCCGGCAAGAAGTTCAGCTGACTTTGCGTGCCCTCGAACAGTCCTTTGCCGAAAAGCATTCCCGAACCGATTGCGATTTTTGATTGAATTATGTGATAGCCGCTCCCCAGCGGGTCAACGTTCGGGTCGAGGAAAACCATGATTCGCATTTTCTGATAGTCCTTCATGAACTGCCACAGCACCGGAAAAGCCATGACGCCCAAAACGATTATGAACGTAAAAATTCTCCAGGGCATTCCGCACGCTATCACCATGCCGAAAAAAATTGCCATGAACACAAGCGACGTGCCCAAGTCTGGTTGCTTGAGGACCAACAGGAACGGCAAGCCCACGTAGCCCGCGATTGGTATCAAGTCTTGCACAGTGTTTAATCTGCCCATGCGCTCTTCCAAAATCGCCGCCATGCAAATTATCATGATGAGCTTTGAAAATTCCGACGGCTGAAGGCTTATCGGTCCGATTTGAATCCACCGTTGCGCCCCAAGTGCCGCGTGCCCGAACAACATAACCGCCAACAACATTATCAAGTTGAAGACGTAAAGTTTTTGTCCGTACTGCTGAAGTCCGCGATAATCAAAATTCATGAATAGGATTGCGAGCACCGCGTTTATGATTGCGAAAATTCCTTGCCGCTGAACAAACCAAAAGCGTTCGTCGCCTGGCGTGTTGATGTGCGTCGCGCTGGAGATTATGACAATCCCGTATATGACAATCGCCGCCGCCGAGAGTAAAAGCGCGAAGTCGATTCGACGGAGCAACCGTTTGCTTTCCGCAGAAAAAATTGCCAAGAGCTTCACCTCCGAAAAAATCTGCGAAAATGATTCTGCCGCCGCGAAAATTTTCCTGCCGTCAAAAAAAAATCCCCGCGCTTGGCAGGGAAAGTTTCAAGACGCGGCGACGAGCAGGAATTTAACTTTGTCGACGAGCCAATCATCTATCGAAAAGCCGAAGGATATTTCCGCTTTGGGCGCGTGGCGTTTGAAGAGTCGCGAGAGTTTTTGCGCCTCTTCCAGTGAAAGATTTCCCTTTGCGGCGGTTATGTTGAAGAGAATTTTATTGGCGGCTTTGAAGTCGTCGGCTGAATTCTCGGCGTGTTCGAGGGCGGCTTTGGCGGCTTTGACGACCGCATTTTTCCCGTCGCGCTCACCGTAGCCCGCGATTGCTCCTGAATCTTTGACAAGCTCGGCGATTGCCTTAATGTCGATTTTCGGCTGACCAGGCAAAGTCACTGCCTCGATAAAATTCTTGACGACCTTGCCGGAGTCGAACTCAAAATTTTTACTCGGCAACTTTATCAGCGCGTCGAAGATAATTTCGTCCTCCGCGTCCTCGAAGTTCCCGCCCGCTATAAAAATCACGGGCACGCCAACCTTCTTTGCACAGTGCGCAACCAACGCGACCGCCTTAACATTTTCCCAAACCTCGTCGGCGACCGCGAAGATCATATCAGCCCCGCGCAGATTGTCCGTCAAAATTTTTTCGTCGTCGGTGTTGAGCAAGCGGAACTTGTGAATCGCCTTGCAGCCGTCAAGATTTTTAACGTCCTGCCTGTCGACCGCAATGTAGTTCACGCCCGGCAAATTTTGCTCCAACATACAATTAAGGGCGGAAAGCCCGCCCGATATTTTTTCATTGCCCGCAGTGTTGACGCCGACGACTTTTATTTTTACAAATGGATTTTCAAAACTGTTTTCAAACATCATCAACCCTCCATCAAAATTATTTCCTGCGGCGATTGCTCATGAAGTCGGGGATTATATTCGCGAACGGATTGTTAGACTTGGGCGGCTCCTCTTGCTTAGGTTGAGCCGGTCTGTTGTAAGGTTGCGGCTCTTGGCTCGGTTGCTGACGATTATTCTGCGCGGGTTGAGTTTGATTGGGCGGCGGATAAAATTTCGTCGCTGGGATTTCTTTTTCGACGGAGGCATTTTCTTCGCCAAAGCGCGTCGCAATAATCGTGACGATAATCGTATCGCCCAAAGTTTCGTCGCTCGACGCGCCAAAAATAATTTCGGCGTCGGGGTGAGCCGCCTCTTGCACGGTGGTAGCCGCCTCGTTGATCTCCATCATCGACAGCGAATCCGGTGCGCCCATAACATTGAGGAGAATTCCGCGTGCGCCGTCCACGCTCGTTTCCAAAAGCGGCGAAGTGATTGCTTTCTTGACCGCCTCGACTGCCGCGTTGTCGCCCGACGCCTCGCCGACACCCATAAGCGCGGAGCCGGCGTTGCTCATAATCGACTGCACGTCCGCAAAGTCAAGATTTATAATGCCGGGCACAGCGATTAAATCCGAAATGCCCTTGACGCCTTGACGCAAAATATCGTCGGCAATGACGAACGCTTTAGTCATTGGGGTTTTTTTATCAACGACCTGCAAAAGTCTGTCGTTGGGGATTGTGATAATCGCGTCGACATTTTGTTTCAACTTCTCAATGCCTGCGTCGGCATTTTTTTTACGTTTGGGACCTTCAAAAGTAAACGGGCGAGTGACAACGGCGACGGTCAGCGCGTTAACTTCGCGGGCGCACTCGGCAACAACCGGAGCCGCGCCAGTGCCCGTGCCGCCGCCCATGCCCGCCGTTATGAAAACCATATCCGAACCGCGCAGGGCGTCAAGAATATCATTTCGACTTTCTTGCGCGGCGCGTTCGCCAATATCGGGGCGTGCTCCCGCGCCAAGACCGCGTGTTAATTTCTCGCCGATTTGCATTCTCTTGGGCGATTTACTCATCAACAGGGCTTGCGAATCTGTATTGACCGCAATAAATTCCACGCCCTCCAAGCCCGATTCTATCATACGGTTGACCGCGTTCGAGCCGCCGCCGCCGATGCCGATTACTTTTATCTTCGCCAGTTGATCTAAAGCATTGTCGTCGATTTCAAACATACATTTCCCCTCCGTGAAAAAAATTTCTACGTAAGCGGTTGAAGTTTAGCACAGCTTAATGAAAAAAATCTATAATGATTAAATTTCAAGCCACGCGGCAACGTCGAGCGCGTGATAGGTTATGATAACGTCTGCGCCCGCGCGTTTCATTGCGGTGAGATTTTCGACGACGACTTTTTTATAATCGAGCCAACCGTTGGCGGCGGCGGCTTTGATCATGGCGTATTCACCGCTGACGTTGTAGACGGCGACGGGGCGATTGATCTTCTCGCGAACTTTGCTGACGATGTCGAGGTAGGCGAGCGCGGGCTTAATCATGATAATATCCGCGCCTTCGTCAAGGTCGAGTTCAACTTCTTTAAGAGCCTCGCGGCTGTTGGCGAAGTCCATTTGATATTGCTTGCGGTCACCAAATTGCGGCGCAGAGTCGGCGGCGTCGCGGAAGGGATAATAATAGCCCGACGCATATTTAACGGCGTAGCTCATGATTGAGACGTTGTGGAAATTTTTATCGTCGAGCGCGTCACGAATGGCGGCAATTCTTCCGTCCATCATATCGGAGGGAGCAACAATATCCGCGCCGGCTTCGGCTTGACTGACGGCGACTTTCTGCAGAAGTTTAAGCGTCTCGTCGTTGTCGACGTAATGACCGCAGAGCTTGCCGCAATGACCGTGTGTTGTGTATTGGCAAAGGCAAACGTCGCCGACAATCACGAGTTCGGGCGAAGATTTTTTAATGGCGGCGATTGTGCGTTGCACGGGGCTATTCATGTCCCACGCGGAAGAGCCGACCTCGTCTTTGTATTCGGGCAAGCCAAAAATTTCAACGGCGGGAATTCCGAGCGCGGCAATTTTTTTTGCAAGCTCGACGGCGTTATCAACCGACAAGTGATAGCAGTCTGGCATGGAAGGAATTTCCTCGCGAACATTTTCGCCCGCCACGACGAAAATCGGATAGATTAAATCTTTGACGCTTAACGTCGTTTCGCGAATCATTGAGCGCAAATTTTCATTGAGGCGCAACCTGCGCGGTCTGAACATAAAATCATCTCCAAAAGTTTTTCGGCGATTATAACACGCGGCGATTTAAAGCACAAAAATTTTTCTTGACAAGCGGCGGGAAATGATTTAAGATAGCCGCGTTTTGGGGACGTAGCTCAGCTGGGAGAGC
>CAMYWI010000147.1 GCA_947302675.1 uncultured Selenomonadales bacterium
TCATCGGCGGCGTAGGGCGCGAGCAAGCCCGACATATCCTTAATGCAGACGCTGTGACAGCCCATTTCCTGAAGTTCCTTCGCAAGCTCCACGAACATTTCATTGGTGTGCACGGGGCTAATCGTGTAGACGAGGCAACCTTGAACTTCGGGCTTTTCGGGGCAAGCGAGCGCGGCTTTGATAGCGACGCGCAGATTGCGAACGTCGTTAAGGGCGTCGAAAATGCGGAAGACGCCGACGCCGTGTTTGGCGGCGTGCTGAACGAATTTTTCTACAACGTCATTGGAATAGTGATTGTAGCCCAAAAGATTTTGACCGCGCAGGAGCATTTGGATCGGCGTCTTGAGATTAGCCTTGAGCTTTTTGAGACGTTCCCAAGGATCTTCGTCCAAAAATCTCAAGCAACTGTCGAAGGTCGCGCCGCCCCACGCCTCAAGTGCCTTGTAGCCGATTTTGTCGAGCTGTGCAAGCATCGGCTCCATTTGACGATAGCGCATACGAGTGGCGAGCAGTGATTGATGTCCGTCGCGCAAGACTGTTTCCATAATTTGAAGCGGTTTCGCCATAACTACACTCTCCTTTAAAATTGCTTTACCGTTGCAACGATTATAGGTTTTCTGCTTTGCAATGTCAATCGGCGCGGGCGGCGGCTTTAATGACAAATTCATAAAAATTTGATACAGTGTCAAGAAATTTGGCGGAAGGAGGTCGCGCCCTTGAAGAAGAAAATTTTGGCGGGCGTATTTATCGTCTCGCTGATAAGTTCGGCGTTGACGTTGGGGCTGGTGTGTTTCATACTCGACCTAAACACGCAAAACGCTTTTGAGCTTGGAAGATTTTTCGCGGCGATGAGATTTATAGAGGGGCATTACGTGCAGGAGGTGGAGCGCGGCAAGTTAATCGACGGAGCGATTGGCGGCATGGTGAATTCGCTCGGCGACCCGCACTCAATTTATCTCGCGCCGCAACTTTATAGCCAACTCCGTGCGGAGACCAGCGGAGCTTTCGGCGGCATCGGCGTTTACATGAGTTTTAAAAATGGCGGCGTCCAAATCATGAATGTTATCCCCGGCGGTCCCGGCGAAAAGGCAGGACTTTTGGCGGGCGACGAAATTTTAGCCGTCGACGGCAAGTCCGTTGAAGAGATTTCGCCCGGCGAAGTTGCCTTAAAAATTCGCGGCGAGATTGGCACGAATGTTGAACTTTTGATTCGGCGCGACGGCGTGGGAGAGATGACTTTCAACTTGACGCGCGACAATATCAAAGTCCGAACGGTCGCGGGCAAAATGCTTGACGACAAACTCGGCTACATAAAAATTTCAAACTTCAGCGAGAATTCGGGCGAGGAGTTTAAGACGACGCTTGGCGAGTTGGAGGCGGCGGGCATGAAAGGTTTTGTCCTCGACATGCGTCAAAATCCCGGCGGCGTCATAACCAGTTGCATTGAAATTGCGCGAGAGCTTGTTCCGGCAGGGACGATTGCCTCCGTGATTCAGCGCGACGGCGAGAAGGAAGTTTACACGTCGGACTTGGCGGCGGCGAAGTTCCCGATAATCGTCCTGCTTGACGGCAACAGCGCAAGTGCCGCCGAGCTTTTATCCGGCGCGTTGCAGGATACAAAGGTTGCGCTGGTCGTCGGCGTGAAGTCTTACGGCAAAGGTTCGGTTCAAACGCTGATTCCGATGATGCACAACGACGGCTTGAAACTCACGGTCGCGAAGTATTACACGCCGAACGGTCGGAGCATTGACGGCGAGGGCATTTCGCCTGACGTGGAAGTTGATTTGCCTGCGCCGCAACATCAAATGTACAACTTGGAACTCGACGAGCAAAGCGACGCGCAACTTGCCAAAGCGGAAGAACTTTTGCGACAGCAGGTTAACGCGGGGAAAATTTTCTTCGACGACAAGTAAACTTTTATTTCTTTGCTTGCGTAAACAGATTTAGCAGAGTGTCTTTGGTGACTTCGGCGGGGTCAAGATTTATATCGCAGTCGTCGCGGTCAACTTCCTCCAAAATTGCGCCAGCTCGCGCCAAAATTTCCTTCAAGCTCAAAAAAGATTCAAACGTCGTGCGCATGGCGGAAATAATTTGCGCGGTCAAGTTGTTGCTCCTGGAAACAATCCTGTCGCCCATGCTCCGCGAGCAGAAATAAAATTTTTTCGCGCCAAGCTCGTCGGAATTCAGAAAGCCCAAAAACATTTCGCCCGAATCAATTTCGCCAGGCACGCAAAAGGCAATCTCATGCGCGGCAAGCAGATATTTCATGTCAACGCGCTCTTGATTCACGTCGGCAAGAATCAACTTGAACGGCACGGGCTTATCATGCCAAGAATGATTGTAATCGTTGAGATTAATCATCAACATATCGTCGGTGAGCGACTCGCCGATAAAATAAGCCTCAGTCGCGCCGCCCGTCGCAATGGGCGCGTCAGTCATGTCGCCCGAAAAAATTATCTTGTGCTCTTTGGCATTGATAAAATTTTCGTCGCCGAAGTCGTTATCCCAACCTATGTCAACCTTTGTGGAGTTCAAATGCAAATCCAAATCCACGCGCACTTCATCTTTGCCCGCGACGAGATTAAACCAGTGCACGCCCGCGACAACCGAATTGCTCGCGAAAGTGTATGACGAGCCGTAAGGAATGTTGCCGATAAATCTTTTCTCGCTGACGGGCGCGGCGTAGTTAAATCGTTCGGGGATATAAATCTTCTTGCCGCGAACATTTTCCGCAACGTCCTCAACAATCGAATCAATAATCGCGTCAAGAATTTTTTGCGCGTCGAACTTCAAACTGCCGGAATATTCGTCGACAAAAGCTTTGCCGTTGCGAATGTTGTAGATAATGCTGTCAGGCGCGGCTTGGCGATAGATTATGGCGTTGGCGAGCGAAATTTTTTTAAAGGTCGTGACTTTGGCAAGCTCGCGCTTGAGTTCGTCGAGATTAATTTCGTCGGCGGCGGTCAGCGTCTCCAAAAGCTTTGGCTTAACTGGTTTGTGGCAACAGTCGGCGAGTCTGCGAATCTTGTTTATCGTCGTCCGCATGTATTTGGAATGCGGCTTGAACGCCAACCAAAGCGGCTTGAATCTGTAGAAAACACTCGCCAATTTTTCAAGCCCGTTATCGGCAATGTACTTTGAAAAATCTTTGTCGAGATTTGCCGCAGAATATTTCAAAGCGTCAATGGTTTCCGCGTCCTTAATCAGCAACGTCGAGCCGGTGGCAATGTAAATCATGTAGCGCAGAAATTGAACGGGGTCGGCGGGCAGAATGTTCAACAGCTCGCAAAGGCGTATCGCTAATTCCTTGTTCGGCACGTCGTCAACGTTCAGCTCAATGTTGAGGAAACTAATCACGGCGACAAGATCATTGATAGTTTCGTTGGAAAGAGCCGCGCCCGATTGAATCATTTTGACTGCGCGGGCTTTAATCTCGTCGTTGCCGATTGCGCTAATGACGGCAATTTTAATCGGCTTGGCGTCTTCGGGCAACTCCAGCGCATCGTTAGGAAGGTAGACAAGTTCCCTGTCGAAAATGCCGAGACTTTCCATGCCGTAAGTTGACATGTAGTGGAGGAGCTTATTTATCAAAAGTTTTTGCGGCGTACTGCTGGCGACCGTCCCGAAGGACTTATAAAAGCCCTGATTCAATTCAAAAATGTTGTAGCCGAATTTATCTTTAAGGAGCGGGAAAAATTTTTCGTCGGCAATACACGGACAAACTTTGAAAGCCTCGTCCGTGACAAAAAATCCGTTGGCGAGATTTTTTTCGTTGTCGAGCACGTATTCGGGAAATTTTTCGTTCTCAAGATTTGGCGCGGCTTTGAACAGATTCAAGCAAGCACAGGCAAAGTTAAAAGTTTCGTCGGTCATTGAAAAGCCTCCTTAACGCAAACAAGGACGGTCAGAAACCGCCCCTGTTCAATCGGCGGGAAGTAAAATTTTAAAGCTCTTTGCAAAAAACAGGAACTTCCTTTGCCGAAAAATTTTATTCAAGAATCAAATTTCATTAAGCGCGTCAAAGGTAGCACGTTCCGAAAGATTTGTCAAACGGAAAAATCCGCCAGCGTCTAAACGCAAACAAGGACGGTCGAGAACCGCCCCTGCTCTCTCGGCGGGAAGTAGAATTCCAAACCTCGTGGTCAGAAAGACAGGAACTTCCTTTGCCGAAAATTTTATTCAACGATTAAATTTTGTAAAGCGCGTTCAAGGTAACATGACGGCTTGCATTTGTCAAACGGAAAAATCCCTCCTGACGGTCGAGAGGGATTTTTTTATTTAGCAAAAAAGTTTTACGCAAGCACACGGGCGAGACGCATGAATTCGGGATTGAGACGTTTCTTATTGTTAACGGCGTCATGCAGATTGATTGAGACAACGTGTCCGCGATTGAACCCGAAGACGATATCGCTCAAGCCGCTGATTATTGCAAGAGCCGCGTGTTCGCCGAGACGACTTGCATTAACACGGTCGATAACGGAAGGCGAGCCGCCGCGCTGAATGTGTCCGAGTTTGGAAACGCGCGTATCAAGCCCCGTCTTGTCAGCGATAACTTTGCCGATTTCGTGACCTTTGCCCGCGCCTTCCGCCACGACGACGAGGATATAACGCTTGCCCGCGTCGTAAGCCTGTTTCATCTCTTCGCACATTTCGTCAAGGTCGTATTTTTCCTCGGG
>CAMYWI010000148.1 GCA_947302675.1 uncultured Selenomonadales bacterium
CTCCGTAAAATTTCTCCTGCAACGCATTTTTTCCGAAACAGATTGATGAGATAATCCCATGAGTTCACCGAGTGCGTCATACGTCAGCTTTCGGTCGGTCATCTCTTTGAGTAAGTTTTTGTAAGGAGTTTTGTAGCGATTGGAAGGTTTTACCTCCGAACCGTCGGTGCATTCCATCAGGTATTCTACGGGAAGTCCAAAAATCTCCGAGAGCTTTGCCCATTCAATTTCCGTGAAGTTTCGCACACCGGTCATTTTGCGCGAAATGCTTGCTTGAGATATGCCAAGTAGTTCAGCCAAGTTTCTGTAAGAAATTTGCCGCTTATCCATTTCTGCGAGCAAATTTTTGTACGGTGTATCGCCGCGATTATTCTTCGCAGATTCCATTCGAGTTTCGTCCGTATGATGTTTGCCGAAAAACGGATTATTTTCTCCGGCTCTTGACGCCAAGACTAAAGGCTGACCGTCGTCGCGTTCAAACAGATATTCTGCAGGCAATCCGAAAATCTCAACGAGTTTGGCAACATCATCTTCGCTGAATCGGAGTAAGTCTCTCATTTTCATAGAAAGGGCACCTTGCGACAATTCCATAAGTCTGGCGAGTTTCCCGTAAGAGAGCGGATATTCGACGATGGCTTTCAATAAATTTTGATAAGGAGTTTCGGCACGTTTCGCATCTGCCATTTTCACGCACGACTTCGCAGGAATATGTTTGTCAAACAAATAATGGTCTTCGCCACAATGCTTGCCAAGATTTTTAGCCCGAAGTATCGCCTTCGTTTCTTCGGTATGATGATGACCTAAAAAGTTTGTATTTCCGCCGTCGCCGCCGTCAGTTTGATTGTAACCGTTCGGCTGTTTGCACTTGAAAACGCAATCCAAAAAATTTCGCGCTCGTTAAGCTGTTCGGGGGTTTCGCATTCCTCAATTACTTCACACAAAAAATTTTCTTCGCCGTATTTGCAAATTGCATTGCCGATATAAGAATCAGCTTTGGTGTGCTCCTTGAAACGAACTTCGAGCGGACGCGTCGTCTTCCCGACGTAAGGCATTCCGTTGAGTTTGTTCGTGAGTTTGTAAACGATACCATAAGCCATAATATCAAGCCGCCTTTCTTGACAGCAAGGCGCGGAGCGTGTTAGAATTCTTAACGAAAATTGTTGCTCTGCGTGTTGTTTTGGATTTTGGTAAATTGATTCTAGCACACACAGAGTTTTTTCGTCAAGAAAACTTTAGCGCAGAAAAACTTCTGTTCAAACAAGCGCGGAATAAAAAATTAATCTCGTCGATAAAAGTCGGCGAGGTTTTTTTGTGCAATGTATTAGCGTATACATTTTTGCAACGATTGACATTAAAGCATACCAAAATTATAATACGTCCTGTAAATCGGTTTACGTCAAAAGTTTTGCAGGCAGGTGCTTTACATGAAAAATTTACTCTACAAAATCAACGCGAACACTCCGAAGGAAGAGATTATTCAACAGTTGCGCGAACACCCCGAAATAAAATTCGTGTCGCTGGTCGGGATTGACCTCGCGGGCAACGATACCGACGAAAAAATTCCCGTGCGTCTCTTTCTCAAGGATATTGACGATTTCTACGCGGGTCGCGCAGTTCAGACGGACGGCTCAAGCGTCGTGCTACCAGGTATCGCCACGCTCAACAATGCCAAAGTTGATATGCCTGTCGACCCTGCGGTTAACTGGTTCGTCGATTACAACTTCGAGTACTTCGACGACGAGACGAATTGCCCCGTCGGTACGCTCAGGATTCCGAGCTTTCTGATTCATGAGGGCAAGCACGTCGACAGCCGCGCCATTCTTACGGACACTCTCGCTTTTGTCAAAAAGGAACTGCTCGACCTTTTCCACAAACAGCCGGAGATTGACGGCTTGGAAGTCAGCGGCAACGATATTAGCGATATTCTCTTCACGTCGGCGACCGAGCTTGAGTTCTGGGTTAAGACACCGCTTGAAGAGGCGGCGATTGAGGAAATGAGCGCGTCGCAGGTCATGCAGGAGCAATACTGGCAAAGGACGCATGGCGCGGTTCGCTGTGCACTGGAAAAGTGTCTTGTCGAGCTTGATAAATACGGCTTTGATGTTGAAATGGGTCACAAGGAAGTTGGCGGACTTAAGGCGCAAATCGATGAGGCGGGGCATTTAACGCACGTTTGCGAACAGCTAGAGATTGATTGGAAGTTCGCCGACGCCGTTCAAGCCGCCGATAATGAAATGTTCGTCCGCACAATCGTCAAAGAAGTTTTCCGCGCAGAAGGTCTCGAAGTCAGCTTTAAAGCAAAGCCGATGATTGGTCTCGCGGGCAACGGCGAACACACGCACATTGGACTTGCCGCAAAAACTTCTGACGGTAAACTTCACAACCTCTTCGCGAATAAGAATCCCGCCGAAGACTTCATGAACGCGGTCGGCTACGGCGCGATTATGGGCTTGCTGAAAAACTACGAGGTCATCAATCCCTTTGTCAGCGCGACCAACGACTCTTTGAACAGATTAAAGCCCGGTTTCGAGGCTCCCGTTTGTATCGTGACTTCGCTTGGTCACACTCCCAAAATTCCGAGCCGCAATAGAACAATCCTCGCGGGCTTGATTCGCGACTTGAAAAATCCAATGGCGACGCGCTTTGAACTTCGCGCTTGCAATCCTTACACCAACACTTATCTGGTGCTCGCGGCGGTTTATTCGGCGATTCTCGACGGCGTTCGTTATGCTGTTGAAAAATCTTCAATCGATTTGCTTACCGAGCTTAGCAAGAAGGCAGGACAGGACGGTTTCTATCTTGAAAAGTCTCGCGCGTATCGTTCGGAAGAAGACGTTTTCGAGGACTACACCGCCGAAGAGCGCGACGCAATGTTCGGCAAACCTCCCGCGACCGTTTGGGAAAATATGCAAGCGTTCGACAACTATCCCGCGAAAGTCAAAGTCATCACGGCGGGCGGCGCACTTCGCACGCAGATTATCAAGTCCTTCAAGGAAGGCGCATTGCTCCGTTGGAAGACTGAACTTATCGCGCGGATTCTGCCCGAAATGCGCAACGTCGTCCGCAAGGCGCACCTTATCGAGAGCAATTACCGCACCGACCAAGACTCCTACAACTGGAATAAACTCAAAGACGCACGCGAATATCTCGCTAAAGATTCTATCGACAAGAAGTCGCTGTTCACGCGGCTGACCAATGCTTTAAACAGCGGCGACTTCGCAACGGCGTCTAAGTTGCAAGTTGAACTGTACGACAAGATTGAGGAGCTTAAGCGTCTCCACGACGAGTACGTCAAGAATAACATTTGAAACTTTCTGAGGGGGCGGCGGGCGTGAGGTTCGTTGCCCCGTTTTTGTTTGGAGTGATTAAAATGTGCAGAATCGGTGCGGTGAAAAGCAAAAAGCCCGTCTACCCGTCGACAGCGTTGCGCTTAATGTTGCCGCAACAGGAAGGTCACGACAATTCGGGCTTTGCAATGGTCATGCAGGATTTGGCGGGCGTCTTCTCGCTGTACAAGGACAAGCCGCTGTTGTCAATGGCTTGCACAAAGCAGGGCGCACGGCTCGTCGAAGATTACATGTCCGCGCAGAACTTTGTTAAAATGGCGGAGTGGTTGCCCGTCCCCGATAAGCGCAAGGGCTTGGATATTCAGGCAATGCCCTATTACATTTTCCGCAACTACGATTATCCCGAACACTACGACGACGCGGAGAGCCGCGAAAATTTGTTGCTAGACACGCGGCTTGCCTTGAGGAAAATTTTGACGGAGTCGGGGCAAGGTTACGTTTACTCCTTCTGGCCCGACGTGCTGACGCTGAAAGAGATAGGCGACCCGCGAGATATTGCAACTTATTTCCGACTTTGGGACGATAACGGCACCTTGCTTGCGAAAAATATTATCGTGCAGTGTCGGCAGAACACCAATTATAAAATCGTTCGCTACGCCGCGCACCCGTTTTTCCTGCAAGGCTACACGCTCTGCGCGAACGGCGAGAACACTTTCTACACCAAGAACAAGGAGTTTCAAAAGAATTTGCATCGCGGCTATATCGGCTTTGAATCCGACTCGCAAAATTTTTTGTACACGCTCCATTATGTCCTGCACGAGTTGAAGTGGTCGTTGCCCTATTATAAGCACGTGATAACGCCGTTGCCCTTCGCCGAGATTGCCGAGCGCGACGACAGAGATATTCTCTTGGCAATTCGTCAATCGCTCGCGCACTTGGAGATTAACGGACCCAACACGATTATCGCGGGCTTGCCCGACGGACGCATGATGACTTGCTGTGATTCAAAAAAATTGCGCCCCGTTGTCGTCGGCGGCGATGACACGACCATTGCCATTTCGTCGGAGGTCTGCGGTATCAATGAAATTTTGCCAGACAGAAATTTTGAGCGCGACATTTATCCGAACGAGCGCGAAGTCGTCGTGATTGATAACAACTTGGAGGTGACGAGATGGAAGCAGTAAAAGTTCAAGACGTTGCCGCGAACGATTTGCCGTGGAAGATTGAATACGACGCCGCCCGTTGTACAATGTGCGGCAGTTGCGTTGCCTCGTGCACTTTTAAAGCTATTAAGGTTGAA
>CAMYWI010000149.1 GCA_947302675.1 uncultured Selenomonadales bacterium
TTATGGGTGGTTGTTCTCATTTCGGAACGGGAGCTCCTTTCGATAAAACCATTCCAGCTTATCTTCAGCAAATGTTGAACGAAAATAATTTACCCTATCGCGTAGAAAATGTCTCGCAATTCTTCACTTACCGCTATCAAGATATCTTTTATAATCTTAATCACTTGTCCTTAAAACCCGGCGATATAATCTTCATTTTCTTTGACAACATGCTTTCTAATATTTTGCCGTCGTTTGATGTCAGCAACGTTTTTGCCAGACCACACAACTATGGCGAGATTTTTGCTGATTCTTGTCATGTCACAGAGCTTGGTTATAAAATTTTGGCAGAGAAATTTTTCAAGTTCTTGACGGAGAATAATTTCTTCCGTGATAAAGAATTCGTCTACCCCCCCCCCCAGTCAACCGCCACATCGCTACGGTATACCGCCGCAATTCGAGGGCAGCGGCGTAAAGAATTCTTACGGCGCGGAGCTTGACGCTTACAAGAAAACTCTCCGCGAGAAGAAACTTCCAATCGGAGCAATCGTCATGAATTGCAACCCGTTCACGCTCGGTCATCAATATCTTGTTGAGTACGCGGCGGCGAAAGTTGCGCGGCTTTATATTTTTGTCGTCGAGGAGGACAGGAGCGCGTTCCCTTTTAAAGACAGGATTGAACTTGTTAGAGAGGGCGTCAAACATATTCCCAACGTTGAAGTCCTACCGAGCGGCAAGTTTATTATTTCCCAGACGACAGTCAGCGGCTACTTTAACAAGGCTGAACTTCAAGACGTGGCTGTCGATTCGAGCGAGGACGTTGAAATTTTCGGCAAAGAAATTGCGCCGGTGTTGGGAATAACGATAAGATTTGCGGGCGAAGAGCCGACCGATAACGTCACCCGCCAATACAACGAGACCATGAAAAGAATTCTGCCGCGCTACGGTATTGAGTTCCATGAAATTCCGCGTAAAACTTTTGGTGAGGAAATAATCAGCGCGAGTAAAGTCCGCGAGGCTCTTCAAGTCGGCGACTTTAATAAAATAAAACAACTCGTGCCCGAATCTACGTTTAAATATCTGCGCGAACATAAATAAAATAAAAAGGCTCGCCAAAATTCAATCGGCGGGCTTTTTTGTTGCGTAGGGAAAAATTCTTTGCTACAATCGGGAAAAATTTTGGAGGTGTTGAAATGGCTGATTCATCGGTCAGTTATAAATGCCCGAACTGCGGTGCGCCGCTTAGTTTTTTGCCGGGCAAGAAAACTGTCACTTGCGAATACTGCGGCACGGAATTTGAAGTCAGCGCGATTGAGGAACTTTTTCGCGGCAAGCAGGAAATGGCGGTTCGCGCGGCGGAGGCTCAAGAGGCTAAATGGGCGACCGAAGACGCCGGCTCGGAATGGAGTCACGACGAGGCGAAAAATCTTCACGCGTTCACCTGTTCGAGTTGCGGCGCGGAGCTTGTTTGCGACGAAAATACAATGGCTACCGAGTGCGTTTATTGCGGCAACCCCACGATGATTCCAAAGCGTTTCGACGGAATGCTCAAGCCCGACTTTGTTATCCCTTTCAAAAAAACTAAAGCCGACGCCGTTGCCGCGCTGAAAAATTTTTACAAAGGTCATGCGCTCCTGCCGAGCAATTTTACCGCGAACAACCGCGTCGAGGCGATTCAGCCGATGTACGTTCCGTTCTGGCTGTTCGATTCAAAAATTACTGCGCAAGCCGAGTTTCGCGCCGAAAAGATTAACGTCGTCAACACGCCAAAAGAAGTCGTCACGCAGACGAGCATTTACAACTGCAAGCGCGTCGGGACAATGAGCTTTGAAAAGATTCCCGTTGACGGCTCCAAGCGCATGGACGATGCCTACATGGACAGCATTGAACCTTTCGACTACTCGGAACTTGTCGCGTTCAGTGCGGCTTATTTTACGGGCTACCTCGCCGATAAATACGACGTCGACGCCGAAGCCTCCGCGCCCCGCGCAGATAAGCGCGTCGAGAACAGCGCGGTTGAAGTTTTGAAAAGCTCCGTTAAAAATTTCGACGCCGTTCAACTCGAAAACGCCGCTATTATAAAAGACGTCGGCAAGGTCAGCTATGCAATGGTGCCCGTGTGGATTTTGACGACGCGCTACCAAGACAAGCCCTACACCTTCATGATGAACGGACAAACCGGTAAAGTTGTCGGCTCGCTCCCCTACGACACGACGAAGGCTTTTCTTTATCCCGCGCTGTGTTCGCTCGTGCTCATGCCGATTCTTTACTTCCTAATCAGTTCGTTGCTCTATTAAGGCGGTGATGTCATGAAAAAATTTTTAAGCTTGCTCGCGCTGTTTCTGCTGATAAGTTTTTCGGCGAGTGCCGCGCAGATTGCCTCCGTCACGGACGAAGTCGGCTTGCTCAAGGCGACGGAGGTCGAACTTTTAAATCAACGCATCCGCAAAATCGAACAGGCGCACAAAATTAAAATCGGCGTGGCGTTCGTGAAGTCAATCGGCAATAGCGATATGGTCACGGCGTCGAACAACTTCCTTGACAGTTATTTTGCCAACGGCAAGAACGGCGGCATTGTTTTAATCGTGGCAATGGACAAGCGCAAGTACGAGATGTCGACCGACCGCCGCATGATTAACATTATCACGGACTACGACGGCATTCCGTTTTTGAAAGAAAGTTTTCAATCGGACTTGAGCGCGGGCGACTACTTCGCCGCGACGAATAATTTTATTAACGGCGTCGACGAGCTGTTGACTTACTACGAGACAAACGGCGTTGCTTACGGTCAAAGAAAGCCTGGCGAGTTCGACCCGATGGCGGCAGGCTTGGCGGTCGTTATTTCAATCGTCATAGGTTTTATTGTTCGTTCGTCGCTTATCGGCAAGATGAGTAACATTCATAGCGCAATGGCGGCGATTGATTATCTCAAGAAAAATACTGTCAAGCTCAAGGAGAATCGCGACACGTTTTTGTTTATGAACGTTCAGCGGCGACCGAAGGGCGGCAATCGTCGCAGCAGTGGTGGCGGTCATGGCGGCGGCGGGCACGGCGGAGGCGGAGGCAGTTTTTAAGGGGGGTTTTTAAATGAACGTTGCAATTTTAGGAGTGGCGCAAGTCTCTCAAGTCGTCGCTCACATAATCGAAAACGGTTACAATTCTTGGCTGAAAACCAAGCTCGCCGAGCCGCTCAATGTGGTTGCATATATCACGCTGGGGGAGTGATTCATTTATTATCGGCGACAAGGCAGTTTTAAACTTTGAACAATTCGCCGCTCTCTATCATAAGAAAGCTATCGAAATAATTATTTTCCCGCGCGAGATTTACTTTGAAACCCAAAAGCACTTTTTGACTTTGCTTAGAACGTTCGGAATCGGTATGGAGGCTGTCGTTATCGCCGCGCGGTTGAGTTCAGAAATTTTTCTGCAGAATTTCCTTGAACCTTATCTTTCCGTCAAATATGAACCGCATATAGAATTTCGCATAGCCGAGCAATGCAATCTCAATTGCAAAATGTGCACGGAATATTGTGCGTTGGTCAAGGAACAAAAATTTTATCCGCTTGAACAATTCACGCGCGATTTTGAACGCCTGCACGAGTTCATTGACGACATCGGTCAAATAAGAATTCTGGGTGGCGAGCCGCTTTTGAATCCCGAAGTCAGCGAGTATGTGAAGCTAAGCCGCCGCCTTTATCCGCGAGCAGTAATTTGCGTCGTGACGAACGCGCTCCTCTTGCAGAAAATGCCCGAAGATTTTTTCGAGACTCTGCGCGAGTGCGACACGGCAATAGAAATTTCATTCTATCCGCCGCTTAAAAGCAAAATGCCCGCGATCAAGCAATGGTTGCGAGAAATGGGCATTCGAGTTTTAGGCGGTCCGCTTTATGAAACCTTCACTTGCAAGCAAACTCTCAAGCCGCACAACTACCCGCAAGAAATTTTCCTGCAATGTCTTCAAGCAAATTGCCATAACCTTTACGAGGGAAAGATTGCGGCGTGTTTCCTGCCTTTCGTGACGAAATATTTCAACGCTTACTACGGAAAAAATTTGCCGGAAGACGGCGCACTTGACCTTTACGACGAAACTTTGACGACGGAGAAACTCAAGGCGCATTTGCTCACGCCGATTGAACGTTGCAATTATTGTACTGAAAACGTTCCGCGAAAATGGGAAATAACTTCTCACCCAAGCCCGATAACCGATTGGGTTCATGATTAAAAACCGCGTTCAACGTCGGGCAGGATTTATAAAAAGTTTGGCGAAAGTTTGTTGCCAATACCGCATTGATATTGCGCAAGTTATGTTAAAATTTTTCTGAACTCATTCATTGCGTATCAGTCATCGAAATTGAGGAGGGCTGGAAATTGGAAAAAAGGGAGAGTTTATGGGAGGCATATCTGAGGCGCGGCTTTAGTCGTCGGAACTTCTTAAAAGGTTGCGTCGCTTTAACGTCGCTTATGGGTTTCAGCACGGATATGTTCTCGAAAGTCGTTGAGGCGGCGGAGACAAAGCCGTTGCCGGTCGTGATTTGGATTCACGGTCACGAGTGCACGGGCTGTGACGAATCGTTTATCCGTTCGGG
>CAMYWI010000150.1 GCA_947302675.1 uncultured Selenomonadales bacterium
CACAAAATTACTCGCGACCCGAATAACTGCAAACGTTGCGGGCGTTGCAATATCGGCGACCTCATGAAACTTTCCGACGAGTTCGGCTTTACCTTTTTTGTTGCGACTGGCGGCACGCTCGCGCGACAAGTCGTGAAAAAAAATCGTCCGCAAGCCGTTTTGGCTATCGCTTGCGAACGCGATTTGATGAGCGGTATTCAAGACGTCTATCCTTTGCCCGCCGTCGGAGTTTTGAATATTCGTCCGAACGGTCCTTGCAATAACACGCGCGTCGACATGGAGGAATTTCGCCGCGTGCTCAAAAGTATTATAAAGGAGCGCGACAATGAATAAACTGCCCGAAGCCTTAGAAATGGAAAAAAAATTGTTGTCGGCAATGATGTTAAAGGACGGCGAAGTCATCTCGGAAGTCGCGACAATTTTGCGGGCGGAGGATTTTTATCGGGAGGAGCACCGTTGCATATATCGTGCGATGTTGCAGGTGTACAGTCGCGGAACGCCGCCCGACGTGTTGTTAATCGAAGACGAATTGCGGCGAACTGGCGAACTGCAGAAAGTACGCCGCGAATATTTATTTGCGCTGATAGATTACGAGTTCACGACAACGCGAGCGGTACTGCAAGCCAAAACAATCAAGGACAAAGCAATTTTGCGACGGTTGATTCAATCTTGCGAGGAGATAATTTACGATTCGGGCGAAGAACAAAAGCCAGTCAAAGAAATTTTAGAAGACGCCGAGCGGAAAGTCTTCGCCGTGACTTACAAGACGGAGCAAGCGGGCTTTGAATCAATTTATGCGATAATGCAAAGAGCGTTCGAGCGAATACAGCACATACACAATCACCCCGACGAAATGACGGGCGTACAGACAAAACTGATAGGCTTGGACAGAGTATTGAACGGTTTGCAGAAATCGGACTTGATAATTTTAGCGGCACGCCCCTCAATGGGTAAAACGGCTTTGGCATTGAACATAGCAACCAACGCGGCAAAGACGGGCGCGACGGTAGCAATCTTTTCTTTAGAAATGAGCAAAGGGCAAATAGCGGAGCGGCTAATGTCGACGCTGAGCGGCGTGAATTCGCAGAACATGAAGACTGGCAACTTAACAGATGAGGAAATGCGGCATTTGATAAATGCGGTGGAAGAAATTTCGGGGTTGCGTTTGCACATAGACGATACGCCAGGCATAAGCTTATTAGAAATGCGGTCGAAGTTGCGGCGGCTTGCGCACGAGACGGGCTTAGATTTAATCGTGATAGATTATTTACAGTTAATGCAGGGCGGGCGCGCAGAAAATCGCCAGCAAGAAATTTCGGAGATAAGCCGGAGCTTAAAGGCACTGGCGCGAGAAATGGACGTCCCGATATTAGCCCTGTCGCAGTTGTCGCGAAGTGTCGAGTTGCGAGCAGATAAAAAGCCGCAACTTTCGGATTTACGAGAGAGCGGCAGTTTGGAGCAGGACGCCGATATTGTCATGTTCCTTTATCGAGACGAGTATTATAATCGCGACGACGAGAATAATAAAAATATCGCGGAGCTGATAATCGCGAAGAACCGCAACGGACCGACAACTTCAATCGGCTTGCAATTCACCAAAGAGATAATGCGCTTTGGCGACTTAACTCGCGCAGTGGAATAGGGGTTAGCTAAAAAAGCTGACCCCTTTTATTTTCCGGCTTGAATATTGAAAAGCCCAGAGCCGACCGCCTTACCCGCGAGCAATTTAGCTGACGGCTTTGGAGTATGGTTGCGCCGCGCCAGATAGCGAAGGTAGGCTGTCAAAGCCGACAAGTAATGCTCCACGTCGTCAATGCGCACGCGGAAGGCGTGGTGACGAATAAAAAAGCTACCGAGAACACTTTCCGGCTTTTGGAAGAACATAGCGACTTCGGGATAAAAATAGCCGTTAAGTAAATTTTTCGCCCGCATTTCCAACGCGGAATAAAAATCTTCCAGTGGCACGCTCGCCAGCAAGTCCGCGAATTCCGGCAGAGTTTTCAGCCGCTCCAACATTGAATCCGCCGCCATCATTAATTCAAGCAAAGTCGGAAATGTGGTGTCGCGGTGATAGACGAACGGCAAGAAGTCAAGGAAATTTTTAATTCCGAAGTCAAAGTACTCGCGCTTAGGCTGATAGGTCGTCAATTCGTTGATAGAATAGGAAAGCCAGTGGTCGTGATTTTTCCAGTGGTTAGTTGCGACGAAACGTTGGAAGGCAAGCTCTGCCGCCTTGAGCAAAGTTTCATCATGAGTTAGGGCATAAAGTTTCATAAGCCCGAAAACTGCCTCGCCGTCATAGTAAACCACGCGGAATTCTTCCTTGACGGAGAAATCGTCGGCGTTGAGGACGTGGACGAAACTGCCGTCGGGCTTTTGCATAGTAAAAATGGCGCGGGCGACGTCGTTCATGAGCGGCAGATATTTTTTAGTTTTCATAAGCGCGGCGTGCTTAATGAGCGTGAGCAGTAGCAGACCTTGTGCGCCGAGTTTAATTTCGTTATCGTCAATCTCGACGACGTAAGCGGCAGTCGAGCCGTCAGCGAGCGTGCGATATTTAATGAAATTATTGACGCCGAATTTAATTGCGCGGCTGATTGCGCTGCCGACAGTCATTTCGCCCATGCGATAAGTCTCGTAAACGTCGAGCAACGCGAAAATCGAACTGAAATGGCGCAAGGTATTATAATTCGTCAGAACTTTATCAAAGCAGGGCAGGCGACCGTAGATAAATTTGCCAGAAGGTTTCACTTGATTAGCGAGATACTTCGCGCCGATACGAGCCAAGCGCAGGATAAGATCTGCGTCGACATGAGAAAGTGGACGATGACCGGCGGCAAGCCCGCTACTTATGAGCGGCAGAGGCGCGTTATCGTTTTTAGTTATAAAAATGCCGGCGGTGGTGAAAATTTCGACGGGGCTAAAAAGTTCAAGGGTCGGAGCCGCGCAGTTGAAACGGCTTTTGCAATAATCGTCGAGGCGGTCTGGTTGGAAAATGCAATTCTTAGAGCCGTCTTGCCCGTCCTTGAAAAGAATTTCATTAGCGTTGAGTTCGGTTTCCGTCAGCGCGAAGTTGTAATCGATGTCGAAGGCGACTCCTTGACGAAAATAATTGCGGCGGGTTTTCTCAATGGTACGCAAAAATTCTGCCCACGTGACGAGCTGGCTATCGACGACCCAATCTGCGCGGAGGATAAGCGGTTTTCCTTTGAAGGCGGCTTTTAGCTTATCGAACGCGGCATTCCAAGCGTCGGCGGGTTTATCGGCGGCGGCGTGACGAGTGACGGCTCGCGACTTCATGTCGGAGGCGGATAAAAACACGCGGCACGGTTTAAAATTTTTTGCGTTGTCGAGGAAGGCGGGCAACAATTTTTCTGCTAGTTGATTTAAATTCATAAGTAGCTCCTTTCGCGTTTTTGCTGCCGTAATGATAACATTTTTCGCGGTCGCTAACAACAATCTTTTTGCTTTTGAAAGAAAATCTGGTATAATTTTCAAAAAAAGGAGGCGAGGACATTGGCTAGCGATTTTATACATTTGCACGTTCACACGGAATACAGTTTGCTAGACGGCGCGGCTCGAATCAATGACTTACTCGACGCGGCGAAAAATTTCGGCATGAGTGCCCTTGCCATAACGGATCACGGCAACATGTACGGCGCGATAAAATTTTACAAGGCGGCGAAAGCTCGCGGCATTAAGCCGATTATCGGCTGTGAAGTTTACGTCGCGCCTGGCTCGCGTTTCGACAGAAAGGCGATTGACGGCAAAAAGAATTCGCATTTGGTTTTGCTCGCCGAGAACAATATTGGCTACAAGAATTTGATAAAGCTCGCGACGTTGGCGGGCACGGAGGGTTTTTACAATCGCCCGCGCGTCGACAAAGAGATTCTGCGCGAGTATCACGAAGGAATTATCGCGTTGAGTGCTTGCGTTGCCGGAGAGATTCCCCGCGCGATTCGCCACGACGAACTTGATCACGCTAAGGAACTGATTCTGGAGCATGTCGAGATTTTTGGTCGTGAAAATTTTTTTTTGGAGATACAAGATCACGGGTTGGACACGGAGCGGAAAGTTCGTGACGCGCTCAAATTTTTTTCTGCGGAGTTAAATCTTGAGCTTGTGGCGACCAACGATTCGCATTACGTGCGCCGCGCAGATTCGGAATTTCATGACTTGTTGCTTTGCATTCAGACGAATAAAAATGTTCACGACGACAATCGTTGGAAATTTTCTTCGGACGAATATTATTTGAGGTCGCCCGAAGAAATGAGCGAGCTTTTTTCCGACACACCTGACGCTTGCGACAACACTTTGAAAATTGCCGCGCGTTGCAACGTTGAGATTGAATTTGGAAAGTTTTACATGCCGGAATTTGTAGGGACTAGGGACAAGGGACTAGGGACAAGTTCATCTCTGCGCGACCTTTGCTACGAAAAACTTCCCACGCGCTACGAAACTTTGACGGACGAGGTTAAGGCGCGGCTCGACTACGAATTGAAAATTATTCA
>CAMYWI010000151.1 GCA_947302675.1 uncultured Selenomonadales bacterium
CGACCGCAACGGTCGCCGCAAGATTTTAATCACTTGCCGCGCAGACCGCGCAGGCGTTTTTTGTTTCCAACAAGAAAAAATTCGTCTCATTTCTGCACGAGAGGCAAACAAAGTAGAAAGGAGAAAATACTATGGCAATCGTGACTTACTTCTTGCCGAAGAACGCGCCCTTGACGCCAGAGGAGGAAACGGAAATTGATGCTCTTGAAGGGCGTCCCATTGTTTTCGACGAAGATTGTATGCCGCTTAGCGAAGATCGTTGGCAGGAAGTTCAGTATCTCATGCAAAAGTACAAGACGCGCCGCATTACTAAAGAAATGTGGAAAAAAGAATTCCCGCATCGCTTTAAAAACCTTAATGTTAAGTAAAAAAATGACGACCGCAACGGTCGCCGCAAGATTTTAATCACTTGCCGCGCAGACCGCGCAGGCTTTTTTTATTTCAAGATTATCTGCCGCTTAAGAGCAGGTTGTTAGCCGAAGTTTTGAGGACTGTATAGCCGTGCGTCGCGAAAGTCGTTCTGCCGAAGTTGTCATAATCGCCGTATTTCGGCGGAGGGTCGCTCAATTCAGCATATTGAACTTCGCCGTGCGCGTCAATGAACATGGTATTTTTAACGCCGTTATGGGTCTCTTCTATCTTGAAATATTCGTTTGTCTTGTCTGCGGCACTTGCATAATATTTGCCGTCAACGGGGTCTTGATAAAATTCGTCTTCAGTTTTGAGGCGCAGATAACTTTTGGCGACGATAAAGCCTGTGAAATTTTTGCCGTTGTCGTTCAAGACGACGGGACTATTGGGCGCGTACAGGACGCCTTGAAAATTGTCGTTGAGATTTACGATAACGGGTTTGGAGTCGCGAATATCGTCGGACTCGCTGTAGCGTTCCGGACCGTCGTAGAAAATGATGAGGGGACGATAAATATCTTTGTCGTTCTCGTCTTTTCCCGTATTATCTTTGTTGAAGTTAAGAATTATCTGGCGAACGGAATTTAATTGTTTTATGGTTACATTTGATGATGTTTCGCCATGAAGTGTATCGGGATGATAGAGCATAGGCTCGCTTTCAATTCGTACCCACAAAATATCTGGGTCGTCAGTGCTTGACGAGCGAGTTTTATGCGGCATGTTGAAATTCATCGTGCCGTGTATTCTCATGTAAATTGCCGGACTGTTCATAGTGTAGCCGTCGTTATTTGTTAGATTATGCACTTCGTCGTAATTTGTGTCGGCATAATTGTTCATGGAAAAATCCCAATCCTGCGAGAGATATTTACTAATACCTTTACCATTATCATTTTTACCATCTTCAAATTCAACGTCCTGTCTAAAGTCAATATTCAACGAATCAACTTCTTCTTCGCTGTAAATGTTATTGCCATTTGCCGAAGTTGTATAGCTGTTGCCTTCGCCGTTTTTTCTATTTGGTACATTATAAAGACCGGTCTTGTTAGGTACAACCTCTATGGTTTCCGTTCGACGATGTTCGCCTGTTTTATAGTGATTTTTCAGGTCTTGGTAGTGATTCCATTTTTTTGAGTAAACAGAATAGCCGAAACGTCTTTGAAAATCGGTAATCATTGTCGGCTTGCCCGTCTCAGGGTCTGCAATAAAATCGCCGTACTCGTCTTTCAGATAATATTTTTTATCGCTTTCCTTGTTATGGTCCTTATATTTACTTTGCACTTCCCAGTTGCCGACGATCATGTTTTCGTTCAAGACTTTTTCGATTGCATTTTGCTGGTCTTCGTTGACAACGTCGTCATCATCGGAACTAGAATTGAAAGTTGGCATGGTTGGCATTGTTGGACTTTCGCCATCGTCGCTTGTCGAATCGCCTTTAATAGCCGTCTTGCTGAGCAGGGCGACCGCCGTCACGGGCGCGGTCATGTCGTCGAACCAGCCAGGCAAAAAGAAATGTCGAATATCTTCTTTGAGCTTGACGACGTAATAGAGATTGTTGTCTTTTGTGTAAAGCCCTTCGTCGGAGGCGACTTCGCTCTTCGTCCACGAGTTGATTATCGTATCTTCATTACTCGACAGATTTTTTGCGACGTACTCTTCCGCAATGACGTTGGTATTTTCAATCGCCGTCAGTTCGTAGATATTGTCAACTCTGTATTTGTTGCTGTCCTTGCCGGGATATTTGCCGACGAGCTTAATATTTTTGTAGTCGGAAAAATATTCGTCTTCCCTGAGGGCGTTAGCTCCCGCGACCGCCGCCGCGTCCGCCGCATTTTGCAAGCGCGACACGTTCAAATAGTACCAACCCAAGTCCAACACCACGCCGAGCATTAAGATAAATATCGGCATCATCAGCGCGAAAAGTATTGCTACTTGCCCGCGCCGACCAAATAAAACTTTGTTGCCGGATAAAGCTTTGAATTTTCTTTGGAACATCTTAACCGGCTCCTTTCGTAGGGGAAAATGTGAAACTCTTTTAATCGCCTCCTTACACCTGCTTACGTCCGTTTTATTAACTTAAATACTCTTCAAAACTTCGAGCAATGTTAGCCCATATTATAACAGCAAGTTTATTAAAACACCATAAAAATTTTTTTAAGTCGCCCACTTCATGAGCAGAGATTCTTCTTCCTCCGCGCTGAGTGCGTTGCCTTGAATCATTTTCTGCGCGACCTCCTGAGACTTCGCGAACATTTCGACAAAACTACAATCGTAAATCTGATTGATATCCTTTAATAATTTCTCCGCCTCGTCGAAAGATTTTTGGTCAAGATTGTTGAAGGCGCGGCGGTCGCAAATCAAACCCATTGCCAAAAGACAAACGCTGATTTCGACTTGGGTCAAGTTGCGCGAACGAATCACCTTGCACAAGTCGCTGATAATCTGTTCGCGCCGAACGCCGCAGTTAATCGGACGCCCATCAATCTTGCAAGCGACGCCCAACGCATGAGCCGAAATTTGTATGCCACTCGTCACGCCCGACAAAACTTTCGCGCAATCCTTCTTGAACTCGTAGTAAATCCAATCGACTTCGGTCTTGGTTATCGCGTGCGTGTAGAGATTCGCCATGCGGAATTTCTCGTTGTTGTGAAGGTTGACGAGTTGCGCAATGTCGTCGTCGTCGCCGCACATCGACAACGTGTAGACGCATTGAATCTTCGTGTTCATCTTCAAGCCCGCTCTGCCCAAAGTTATTCCAGGATTGTAAAGCTCCTCGTCAAGCTGATAGAGGCAAAGCCGCGCCAATCGTCTCTTTTGCATGGGCGACCACTCGCCGCCGATTTTTCTAGCGACAACGACGCAACGCAACTTAAACGACTCCTCGCGCGAGTTCTTAGCGTCGTCAAGCATTTGCAAGAGCGGTTCGGCAAATTCCTTGTGGTTGCTCGCCGCAAGAATCGTGTTGACATTGAGCTTGAGCGTCGCGGAGAATTTAATATTTTCGTCCTTGTTGCGGCGTCTGAAGGCGTCGTCAACATTTCTGCACAGCGAACGAATTGTATTGAGTTGCGCCCGCGCGTTGACGCGCCCGCCGTATCGCGCAATGAGTTTCGACTTGGGACCTTTCTCGACGCCCGTCGCGATTGAAATTGTCGCCGTGCCGTGATCCATAAGCTCAAGCCCGCGCTCGTCTCGGCACGTCGCCGCGTCCATGCGGATAATTTTGTCCTCGTTCATAAAAATGCTGAACGTCACAAAAGTATCCGTCTTCATGCGCGAATACTTTTCGGGGAACTCGATATTGCCTTTGGCGATAATTCGATAACTGCCGTCCGCCTCGCAACGCGCAATCGGTACGCTGATAACATTCTTGCCGGGCGGCAGACGAAAGCCCGTAAATCTCTCGGAGGTGTAAGGCAACTCCTTACCTGCGGGAATAATTTCTTCGTAGTTGCCGCCGAAGGTCACCAGATAAAAGCTCTCGTTCAAAATGTTGCTACCAAAACTCACGCCGATTGAGCGGTCGGCGTCGCTGATAGTCCTGCGCGGGCGAATCGTCGGTTGAGAAATTTTTACGGAAGTTTGAACCTGCGCGGGAGTCTTCGGAGTTTCTGCGGGCAATTCGTTTTGAACTTCGTCAGCGAGTTCCTTATCGTACTTGTGCAAAAAATAATGATAAACCGCCGCGCCGCGAGCAACCGCTTGGTCGGGGTCAAGCGCGACAATCGGGTCAAAGCCGAAAAACTTTTTGAGCCGATTGATAACCATGTAAAAGCGCGACATGCCGCCGTTCATAATCACGGCGTCGACCTTGACATTATCCGTATTGAGCTTGACTGACGCTTTCTTGAGCACGTCGAGAATCGGCAGGATAATATTTTTCTGCGAGCCGTATTTCTCGGTGACTGCCTTGAGATTTTTAAAGTCGTCAAAGTGAAGCTCCTCGCCCATAAAGCCGCGCCAAATTTCCTCCAACTGCGCGGCTGTGAAGTTGTCGCTGTAGGCGTAACCTGTCGTGCCGATATTGCCGCCGACGGGAAAATCTTCTTCCTCGTCCCACCAACCTGAATTATCTCCGCCGAAAGCGT
>CAMYWI010000152.1 GCA_947302675.1 uncultured Selenomonadales bacterium
CACGATTTTAAAGTGAATGACCTGCCCGAAGATGCTTGCCCAGCCTGTCACGGTCAAAGATTGAATCCCGACGCCTTGAGCGTGCGCGTCGGCGGCAAAAATATTTCTGAAGTCGTCGATATGAGCGTTGATGCCTGCAAAAAATTCTTTTCCGCGCTTGAGCTTAATGATACAGACAAAAAAATCGCCGCGCAAGTTTTAAAGGAGATAAATTCGCGGCTGAAGTTCCTTTGCGACGTTGGATTGGACTATTTGAGCCTTTCGAGGAAGTCAGCGACGCTTTCCGGCGGCGAAAGTCAGCGAATTAGGCTTGCAACGCAGATAGGTTCGGCATTGACGGGCGTTTTATACGTTTTGGACGAGCCGAGCATAGGCTTGCACGCGCACGACAACGAAAAATTGCTTGCAACACTGAAAAATCTGCGCGACTTGGGCAATACGCTGATAGTAGTGGAACATGACGAGGAAACAATCCTTTCAGCGGACGAAATTATCGATGTAGGGCGCGGCGCGGGCAAATTTGGCGGCGAAATCATCGCGCAAGGCACTGCAGAGGCAATTTCGGCGGAAAAAAACTCTTTGACGGGCGATTATCTTGCAAAACGCAAAAAAATAGCGGTTCCGGAGGCTCGTCGAACAAAATTCGCTATGCTGAATTTCGTATGTCCGCGAATAAACAACCTGAAAATGGCGAGCGTGAGCCTTCCGCTGAACACGTTGACGTTGATAACGGGCGTTTCTGGTTCGGGCAAGTCGACGCTGGTTGAGGAAATAATTTATCCGCGCCTGAAGGAAATGGGTCGCAAAGTCACGATGATTGACCAAGATCCGATTGGCAGGACGCCGCGCTCGAACATTGCGACTTACACGGGCGTCGCCGACCATATCCGAAAACTTTTCGCCGAGACCAACAGCGCGAAGTTGCGCGGCTACAAAGCGGGGCGATTCAGTTTCAACGTCAAGGGCGGGCGATGCGAAAGTTGCGGCGGCAATGGCGTTTTGAAAATCCCGATGAACTTTCTGCCCGACGTTTACGTTACTTGCGACGTTTGCAAGGGCGCACGGTTTAACGCGGAGACTTTGGAAGTTAAATACAAGGGAAAAAATATTTCCGACGTGTTGAATATGCCGGTTGACGAGGCTTTGGAATTTTTTGCGAATGTGCCGACGATAAAGCGGATTTTGCAAGTTTTGAGCGACGTCGGGCTTGGATATATTGAATTGGGGCAAAGTGCGAACACTTTTAGCGGCGGCGAGGCGCAAAGAGTGAAATTGGCGTATGAATTGGCGCGACCGCTCGGTAAATCGGAAAATATTTACATAATGGACGAACCGACGACGGGTTTGCACTTCGACGACGTAAAAAAATTAATCGCCGTGATTCAGCGGCTGGTTGAGCGCGGCGACACGGTTATTATCATTGAACACAATCTCGACGTGATAAAATGCGCCGATTACATTATTGATTTGGGACCCGACGGCGGCGATAAGGGCGGCGAAGTCGTCGCTTGCGGCACGCCCGAAGAAATTTCTCGCGTCGAGAATTCCTACACGGGGCAAGCCTTGAAAAAATTATTAGGAGATAGTTCGTTGTGAACTTCTGAGCTGACCGCAGGCGGCGTTGACGTCCGCGCCCATTTCTTTGCGAACGGTCGCGCCGACGCCGTGCGTGTTGAGGAAGTGGAAAAATTTTTTAACGGCGGCATTGGTCGGCGGGCTGAAAGTTCTTTCAACGACGGGATTAAATGGAATCAAGTTGACGTTGGCGAGCTGCCCGCTCAAAATTTTAGCGAGGCGGCGGGCGTGCTCTTCAGTATCGTTGACGCCGCCGAGCAAAATATATTCGTAGGTGACGCGCCGCCCCGTCGTCTTAGCGTAATCGTCGCCGGCGGCAAGCAAGCTTTTTAAACCAAACGCAGAATTTATCGGCATGAGCGCGGAGCGAAGTCTATCGTCGGGCGCGTGCAGTGAAATCGACAGCGTGACAGGAATTTTCTCGTCGCGCAATTTTTTTATCGCAGGGACAACGCCGCAAGTCGAAATTGTAATTTTGCGATAGCTCATGCCCAAGCAATAGTCCTCGTGCAGGAGGCGGAGCATTTTAATCAGCGCGTCGTAATTCATGAGCGGTTCGCCCGTGCCCATGACGACGACCGAATCCAATTTTTCGCCGATGCCGCGCAGAAATTCTTCTGCAAAAAAAATCTCGCCGAGCATCTCCGCCGCCGTCAAATTTCTCTCCAAACCTTTAAGCGTCGACGCGCAAAACTTGCAACCCATTTGACAACCGACTTGGCTTGAAATGCAGACGCTGTTGCCGTAGTCGTGTTTCATCAAGACAATTTCGACCGCCGCGCCGTCCGATAAGCCGAGTAAAAATTTTTTAGTCAAGCCGTCGGCGGAGTCGAGCCGCTTTAAAACGTCAGCGATTTTAATTTCAAAGCGCGAGGAAAATTCCGCCCGCAAATTTTTTGGCAAGTCGTTCATTGCGTCGAAAGTCTTTACGCCGTGCTTGTAAATCTGCGCGGCGATTTGTTTTGCTCTGAACTTCGGCAAGGGCGCAAGCTCCGCCTCCAACTCCGCGAGCGTCAGCCCGAATAAATTTGTCATGTCATAAACCCCCAAACAAGGAAATAATTTAAAGTAAGATGAAACCCGGCCGCACATGGACGTGCGGCCGCCCGCGCTATTTCGCGTGACGCGAAATCAGCGGGTCTTACGCCCTTTCTTTTTGTAACTTTTTCTTTGGGCGTAGCAAAGAAAAAGTTTTTCAACCGCAAAGAAAAAGTTTTTCAACAAACAAAATGAAATGATTCGCCAAGTCAGCGCGACGCGCAACGGCAGAAACGATTCATTTCATAAACCTCCCGTGAATTCTTTTGCAATTATATCCCGCGCATGATACAATCACAAAAAATTTTTGCGAGGGATTTACAATGATAAAGATAATTTTTTCGGACATGGACGGAACGCTTTTGACGAGTGAAAACAAATTGCCCGAAGGATTCGACGAAATGATAACCGAACTTCACCGCAGAGGCGTCATCTTCGCGCCGGCGAGCGGGCGTCAATATTTTTCCCTGCGCCGTTCGTTCGAGAAGTACCGCGACGATTTTTTGTTTCTTGCCGAGAACGGGACGCTTGTCATGCACAAGGGCAAGGAAATTTTCAGCAGTCCTTTGAACGTCGAGGCGACCAGAGAAGTTTTGGCGGCGAGCGAGGGCTTTGAAAATATTCTGCGCGTCTACTGCGGCAAGAAGGACGCCTACCTTCGCAGTGACCAAAACACGCCCGAATTTCACGCCGAGCTTGACAAGTATTACACGCATAACGGCGTTGTCGACAACTTCAGCGAGATTCGAGACGTGCCGTTGAAGATTGCATTCTTCGACCCGACCGCTAACGCCGCCAAAAATGTTTACGAGAAACTTGAGCCGTTCAAAAGTTCGTTGCAGGTCGTCTTGAGTTCGGATTACTGGGTTGACGTGATGTCGCCGAATATCAGCAAGGGCGAGGCGATTAAAAATATTCAGCGTGTCATGGACTTTCAGCCGGAAGAGTGTGCGGCGTTCGGCGATTATCTCAACGATTACGAAATGTTGCAGGCGGTCGGCTACGGCTTTGCAATGGCGAACGCTCACCCCGATTTGAAAAAGATTGCGAAGTTCGAGACGGCGAGTTGCGATGAAGGCGGCGTTCTCGTCGGGATTCGTCGGCTCATGGCTTACGGATTGATTTAAAAAAATTTTTGGAGGTTATCGAATGGTAACAGCAGTCTTCCCTGCCGCCGGCGCGAGCAAGCGCATGGGCGATTTCTGCGGCTTTAATAAAAATTTGTTTAAGCTTAGGGGCGTGCCAGTTTTGATTCGGAGCCTGCGGACGTTTTCCAAAGTCGAGCGCGTGAGTTTTTTAATCGTAGTGGTCGGTGCGCACGAGGTCGAGACGGTAACGAAACTTTTGCAGGAGACAGAAAATCTCAAGCCGTGGATTGTGACGGTCGGCGGGCGCGAGCGACAATATTCAATCGCGAACGGCTTAAAACTTTTGCCCGACGACGCGGAAATAGTTTTGGTGCACGACGCGGCGCGACCGTTGGTGAGCGTGCGGACGATTAACGACGTAATTGACGCGGCAGAAAAATTCGGCGGAGCAATCGCGGCAGTGCCTGAAAAAAATACAATCAAGGTCGTGGACGAGGAGGGCTTTGTAAGATACACGCCGCCGCGAGCGCAACTCGTCAATGTGCAGACGCCGCAAGGTTTCCGACGCGAAATTTTGTTGAAGGCTTACGAGCGGGCAGCGGAAGAAGAATTTTTAGGCACGGACGATTCGAGCTTGGTTGAGCAACTCGCGCAGAAAATAAAAGTCGTGGCGGGCGGCTACGAGAACATAAAAATCACGACGCCCGAAGATATTCACGTCGCGGAAACTTTTTTGCAAAGGAATGGGGAAAGATGATTCGATTCGGTATCGGCTACGACGTTCACAAAC